>PCBQ01000028.1 GCA_002731395.1 Methanobacteriota archaeon | reverse complement strand
CCCTCCGAACCCACATCCACGGGCTCAAAATGAGGCTCGAAGCAGCCTTCAACTTGGGGCGAATCATTGAAACCGCCATCCCCATGGCCAAGCATGAAGGATGGTGCGTTTGAGGAGGGCGAGTTCAACCGCTCCCTGTCCACCATCGTGTACGTCTGTGCCATCTTGACCATCGTGTCGTTTTGGTTGATTCAACTCGAGTCCGTGCTCAAGCCCTTCTTCATCGCTCTCGCGGTATACTTCGTCCTCAAGCCGGGGGCCGATGCGCTCTCCGCAAACGGATTTCCTCTGGTGTTGTCGTACTTCACCATGCTCATGGCGTTCTTTGCCGTTGTCGGTGCTGCCGGCTTCTTTGCGTACGCTCAAGCAGACACCCTGATGAGCGACACGTCCACGGTGGAGGACTACAACGCCAACCTCGAAGAGAAGTGGAACTGGCTTCGTGACGACAGTTTTGCTGCTGGTGCAGTGCAAAATTGGGCGGGTTCAGAGAACGCTACCCTCGCGGAAGCACTCAGTCAGCTCGGTGTTGTGGGCTCCAGCGGTCAAATTTCGGACATCGTGGTCAACATGTTGGCCGGCGTCGGGGACATGATATCGGCCAGCCTCATCATCACCTTTTTCCTGATTTTCATGATCCTTGAAGCCGCTTTGCTTCCCGCCCGTATCGAGCGAGCATGGCCGAGCGGTGGGAGTGCCAAATTGGCCGAAGTTCGAGAACAGATCGAGACCAGTGTCAACACCTATGTTATCGTTAAGACAGGCGTTTCCATTGGGACGGCGGCCGGTGCTTCTGTCCTAATGATTTCCTTCGGTATCGATCTTTGGTTCACGTGGGCTTTGCTCACGTTCCTGTTCAACTACGTCCCATACATCGGCTCCGTGTTCGCCATGATTCCCCCACTCATCCTCGGTGCGGTCATGCTGAGTCCCGGAGCCTTGCTGACTTTCGCCATCCTCTCAATCATCAACCAACAGGTCTGGGGGAACTACATCGAGAACCGTTGGGCAGGACGAGCACTTGGCGTATCCCCGCTTGTCTTGCTCCTTGTGACTTCGTATTCGTTTTGGCTCTGGGGTTTGGTGGGTATGATCCTCGCCGTCCCGTTCGCCGTGCTCGTGAAGATTGTCCTCGAGAACGTCGAGGCCACCAAGCCCGTAGCCATCCTTCTTTCTGAGCGAGCCCCATCCTTGGATGAAGCGTGGGAAGACGCGGTGAGGGACGGCATCATTTCTTCCTTTGAGGGCCGCTCATTGCTTGAACTGCAGCACCTATTGGATTACACCGACGAGCAGGTGGCCATCATTGCAGCACGGTCCTCTGCACGCCGAGCCGTGCGACGGGGACGTGTGAGCCAGGCGCAACTGGACTTCCTCAAGCGGGGTCTTCCGTTGATCGACGGCGAGTGGACCGTTGTGTCCGGCTTGTCACCGGGCAAGATTCCCAAAGAACACCGTCAACTGATGATCAACCTGCAGCATGCCTTCACAGAGGCAGCAGGTAGGCCGGTTGACCACCTGCTGGAAGAAGCGTGATGGTTTCAGAGCAGTTCTGTGAGGAGCTTTTCGAGCTCGGTGTTGATCATCAGGATTAGCGTACCAAACTCAGGCGGGATGTTGGGGTCCTCGTAAAGTTCCTCGAGTTTGGCTTGTGTCATCGCAACCCGGACGTCGGTTTTCTTCCCGGTGTTGAGCAGCCACTGTTCTGTGACTTCCTTGGCTTGCCGGCGGATGTTCCGGGGCACTTTGGAGTCGTCAATCTCAGCGATGACTTTCGCCACGTTCTGGAGTCTGGTCTCGATGTCCATGCACGTCACGCCCCGGTGATTCTCCAGCGGGCCCGCTATAAGGTGATTGTGTCGTCGCGGTTTGTGGACGTTCAGGCGGCGCAGGTCATCGCTGTGGCCAGAGCAGGCACCTTGCTGGCGGGAATGGGTGTCGCTGCGTGGCTGGATCATCTCGACCGCCGCGTACCAAATCAGCACTGGATCGTGTGGTGCCAGCCCGTGCTTCTGCTGTGGGTCCTCGACATGGCCATCAGGGAAGCAGATGCTGCGGTGTGGCTCACGCTGTTGCTGCCTTTGGCCTATGCCAGCGGAGCCGTGATCGGGCGACCGAGTTTGGCCGATCTTCGAGCCGGGTCCAAACTCGACATGGTGGCGGTTCTTGTCTACCTGCTTGCCCTCGTCGGGCTGGTCTGGGGTGCTCAACTTCACGCCGATGTGGAGCCCATCGACCTAATTTTGTGGAACCTCGAAGGCGCCCAAGCCTTGTGGTGGGAACTGGTAGGGGTCACGTTGGTCCTCGTGGTGATCGACATGGCATGGCGTCTTCGCCTGCTTCACGGTGGTGCGGACGCCAAGGCTCTGATGTGGGTGGCCATGCTTCTCCCGACGTGGGAAGCCATCACGTGGTTGTCTTCAGACGACACACTCATGTTGGCTCTTCCACCTGCGCTGTCCATCCTTCTTTGGGGCGGTCTGGCGTTCCTGCTCATCCCGCCAACAAATTTTGTCCGGAACGCCGTCCGTGGTGACTTCAATGGCCTTGTTGACCTCCGGCATGCCTTCCACGCTGAGCGAATGGCCCTTGACGACGTGAAGGATTCCCACGTTTGGATGCTCTCCGGCGTGGAGGTTGGGCTTGATGGCGTTGAACGTGTGGTGCATCGCGTACGGGCACCACGCCGAACCCCGACCGAGGAGGCCCTCGATGAAGCCATCTCGGCGCTTGAGGCCCTTGACGTGGAACGCGTTTGGGTCACGAGGAAAGTGCCCTTGCTGGTGGTCTTGTGGCCAGCGTGCATTGCCGCTCTGGTCCTCGGAGATGTGGCAGGGTTGCTCTTTGCACCCTTGCTCTGAGGCTTGCTGATCAAGGACCGCGGCGCTCCACGTTCTTGGGGCGCAGGCCCTTGTAGCCGCACTTGCGGCAACGCTTGGCTCTCATCGCATTACGGGCGTTGCACTTCATGCAGATCTTGCGATGCAGCATGCGTGCTTCGGCCTCAGGGAAGCGAGCCATGAGCGGGCGACCGTCTCCCCCTATTTGAGCGCACCGCAGCCCACTTGTGAGCTCGAAGCGAGCGTTGAAGCCCCGTCCCCAGATGGGAGTGCATGCGCATGACGCGCCTGCCGGGCATCCACCACGACGCGAATTGCGTCGTGGTTCAGGGTGAGGCCTCCGTGGTGCTCATCGATGCAGGCACGTCGTGGTATCAGGCCCTTCAGGTGGAACGCATCCTCGGCCTGCTTGACGAAACGACGCAACCTGAGCATCTGCTGTTGACCAGCCGCAGGTACCCCTTTTCAGGGGCGGCGGCTCATTTTGTTGAGCAGTGGCCGGATTTGCGCGTTCACGCGGGTGAAGCAGGTGTGGCCGCACTGGAAACGGGCGATTTCTTCTCCACTTGGGCGAACCGGTACGATTCGGACATGCCTGCAGTCCGTGCGGAGCCGATGTCCGACCTGGACATCATCGCTTTGGGAGACGGTGGCGTACAGGCCATTGCTCTGCCCGGGCACGCGCCTGAAGGAATGGGTTTCATGGTCGAGGACCGCTCAACGGTCGTTGTCGGTGCTGCATTGCCTCGGGCTGACCTTCCAGCTCGGCTGGATTTACCTGGCGCCTCTTTGCTCGAACATGTGTCGAGCCTCAAGCGCCTCCTGTCGCTTGACCTCGATGCCTTGGTGCCCATGCGCGGCCCCGCCATACGCGGGGCACCACACGTGCGAGAGGTGGTGTCCCGTCACCTGATGCACTTTGAAGCGGTGCTCGAGGACGAGGGTCGAAGGCCACGAGGTTGGGCTCGTCCGGCACCGTCTGCGCTCTGGTTGACACCTCGAGACCCCTGGCCACTTGAGGAGCGGGAACAGCCGTCTGAATGATCACATCGGCGCAATCAGCCGGTGGTCAGGTCCAACGACCAAGGTGTTTCGTCGACGCGGATAGCGACGAGCAGTTGGCCGAACGGGGACGTACGTGTCAAGGGTCATTCCTTGCCAGTCAAGCGTCACGTGTGTTCCTCGCACGGTAGCGATGATGGCTTCCTCGCCAACACTCAGCGATGCGACAGGCCCGTCCATCTGGACAAGGGTGCTGAAGGTGGCTGCCTCGAGATCCACGATGGCGACCGTCCCGTTGGAGGTGGCCACCACCACATCACCACGTTCCGTTGGGCTCGCGGCAAGCGCCCGGATTCGACCCGCGTTGAGTTCGACGCGGGCAGTGACCGTGGCGGACTCCATCGGAATCATGTGGAGGCGTCCGAGGGCGTCACCGACAAGCAACACGTCCCCCCCTTGTCGATTTGGCATCGTCAACAGGACGCTCGGAATTGAAGCGATGGTCACGCGACGTTCACGGTGGCCTGAGACGCGGAGGTTGATTGAGCCGTCNTCGTGAGCGACGACGGTGGTGTGTCCACTGATGAGTGAACGGACGACGGTTTTGCTGCNCATACCTTGGNACTGAACGCCGGGGGTTGACCTACGTTTCCGAGGGAGTNGGTGTGAAACTGAAAGTGAATGAACTCAGTAGTAGTCCTCCTGCTTGTTCGTCTTTTTCCAAGAGCGGTAGCAGGATTTGCAGACCCGGACACGGTTCTTCCGGACCACGACGGACTTGCCCCACATGTCTTCCGCGTCTGTGACGGACAGGGATCGGCCACCCATCGTGCTGTCCGCCCAGCCCTCGCAGCCGTTGACGCCACAGGGTTCCTTCCCCGTTTTCGCGTCTTTCTTCTTCTCGTCTTCTTCGGTCTTCGTTTGGTTCGCCCTCGCGCGTGCCTTGAAGCCCATGCTTTGGTGTCATGGGGGCGACACAAGAAGGTTCGGACGCGCTTCAAGACTGCTCTTCCATCCGGTCGAGGAGCACCAGCGTTTCGTTGATGATGCGAACCAGGCCGCGGAGCGTCACTTCTGAGACGTTAGCGATGCGGCAAATCTCGGATTGCGTGCGGGGTGTTTCCGAGGTTTGCGAGGCTTGGTAGATGATTGCAGCTGCGACACCCATGGGCTTCTTGCCCTGCCAGACTTCGTCATGGGGTGCAATGCGGTTCCAAATGGCGTCCACGTTGAGACGGAAGGATGGGGGAAGGCCGAGGTCGTTGATGAAGCGGTCGAAGTATTGGTCCGGGCCACTCACGCGGTGCAGGTTGAGTTCCCTCGATGCCTTGCGGATCAACCGAGAGAGTTCCTTTTCGTCAACGCCGAATGATTCGCAGAGCTCTGGGATCTGGCGTGGCAGGCGTTCCTCGCGCGCGACAAGGTACGTGCAGGCCGCAGTCACGCCGGCGATAGAACGTCCGGTGACGAACCCCTTCGATGAAAGGTGGCGGTAGAGGCGAGCCACTTCTTCCTGAAGGGAGATCGGGAGTCCCGAGCGGTCGCGAATGAATTGGTTGGCCTTGACGAGGTTGCGCTCGCGAGACCGGCGCGTTTTGGACCGTTCATCGATGACGCGGCGGCGGCGCCAGTCACGACGGGCTTGCGCGCTCATGCCATGTGAGGCGGCTGAGCCTGAGGACAAATCGCGTGCGTCAATGCTGGTGTTCAGTCCGCGGTCAGCAAGCCTGTTGGTCATTGGGGCTCCGGTGCGGGCGCGATCCTCGCCGCGGTCGCGGTTGGTCCACTCGGCCCCTGGGTCGATCAGGTTGTCGTCGGCGATCAGGCCACAGACGTTGCACACCACTTCACCACGGCTCATGTCCATATGCCAGTCCACAGCGCCGCAATCTTCGCAAGGCGAAGAATGACCGTCGAGGGTGCGACGTGGCGTTTTTTGGGCTTGACGATGGGGCAAAGTACGGTCCAACTTCTCAACTCCTTGTTCAATAGTGGTTTTCCAGAGTATATAATTGTGCGTCCGAAAGGTGCAAACAGAATCCGATGACTGGAGGCGGGCAACAGGCAAAACAGTGCAAAATTTGCACCACATGAGAATCGCCGAACCTTGTTAAATCTCAGCACCTGATTCTGCGTTGATTGACTCAGGCATGTTGATGGAGCGGTCATGCCGACGGCGAGTTGGAGTGAGCACATGCCAGCGACCGTTGTCTTGGGAGCGCAATGGGGCGACGAGGGCAAAGGCAAGCTGGTGGACCGGCTCGCGGAAACGGCCAGCATGGTGGCTCGCTTTCAGGGAGGCAACAACGCAGGGCACACGGTGGTGCTCGGCGAGCGCGTGCTGAAATTCCATCTTCTTCCCTCTGGCATCACCCGCGACGACTGCCGGCTCGTCTTGGGGGACGGCATGGTCATCGACCCTTGGGTCCTCGAGCAAGAACTGCAAGGCTGGACCGCAGAAACGGGTCAAGAGGTCCGTGGGCATCGTCTTTTCATTTCCGAGCGTGCCCACATCATCCTCCGCTACCACCGTTTGTTGGACGGTTTGGACACCGTCATCGGGACCACCGGTCGCGGTATCGGGCCGACCTATGCGGACAAGATCAACCGCATTGGCGTCCGCTTTGGTGACGTCGTTGAACTGCTCGCGGATGACGCGGCCTTGTCCGCGATGGCCGAGCGCATGACCGCCTCGCTTGCCGCGGGTGGCTTGGACGAGCCGATCACGGCCGCAAGTTTGCACGAGGATCTCGCGTGGGTCAACGCCACCTACGCCTCCTCCATCGCCAACACCGGCCTCATGCTCGATCATGCGCTGTCGCTGGGTGAGCGCATCATCCTCGAAGGCGCCCAAGGCTGCCTCTTGGATGTCGACCAAGGCACCTATCCCTTCGTGACCTCCTCGGTCACCTCCCGTGGCAACGCCACCCATGGTGCCGGCATTCATCCCGGTCACGTGGACGAGGTCATCGGCATCACCAAGGCCTACATCACCCGGGTTGGCAACGGCGCCATGCCGACCGAGCTCGAGGACGAGGTTGGGCATCACCTCGGGACCGTCGGCCACGAGTTCGGCACCACAACCGGTCGGAAGCGCCGGTGCGGTTGGTTCGATGCCGTCGTGATGCGGCACGCCCAGCGTGTGAACGGCTTCACCTCGCTCGCTCTCACCAAACTCGACGTGCTTGGAGGCCTTGACACCTTGCGCATCTGCGTCGGGTACCGCCTCGACGGCCAAGAGGTCACAGAAATGCCAGCAAGCGCCTCGGCCCTCGCTCGCTGCGAACCGATTTACCTCGACATGCCCGGCTTCGAGGCCATGACCGACGAGGATTGGCTTGACCTGGCACGCAACGCCAACGCCAACGGCACCGGTTTTGCCGCGCTTCCGCAGGCTGCACAAGACTACATCGCTCGTCTGGAAGCCCTGACCGGTGTGACCGTGTCGAGCGTCGGCGTGGGCCCAGATCGTGACGCGACCATCGACCGTTGCTGACCGACGCTTTCATGTCGAACCGCCTTGAGGCGTCTCCGGTCACCATGGCGAAGGACGACGAGGACGCACCAGCAAAGCGTCCGCTCTTCGGATTCCTACGGGGTGCTCCGGGCAAGAAGAAGGAGGTTGTCGAGAGCGATTTTGCTCGCCTCCGCAGCCTCCAGCAGGCACGGCGCGAGGAGGAATCTGATGCCGACCGCCGTGCACAAATCGAGGCCACGGCTGACCGCCAAGGTCGCATCGATCAACTCGTCGAGCGGTTCCGTGAACGTGCGCTTGAGGTGCTTGAATTGGAGACCAAACAGCAGGGGGATGTGGGTCAGTGTGACATTGCTGTGGACGTCGATGATGATCTTTTGATCCATACCTTCACGCAGGTTGCCATGGGCGATGAGCAAGGCCACGTCCACCTCATCGACGCAGTGGACGGGTCGGTGCAGCATGACCTTGCGCTCCACCGGAACTGGTGCACGGCCCTCAGCGGTTCACTGGACGGCACCATGGTGGCCAGCGGTTCGCTTGATCGTACGGTCAAAGTGATCTCCATTGCAAGCGGTGAACTCCTCGGCGAGCTCGAGGTTGACGATCCAATTTCTGCCTTGGGCTTCTCACCGTCAGGCGAACACCTCGCGGTCGGTACCACCGCGGGCGGACTGACCGTGCACGACTTGCTCAGCGGACACGTGACCCTTGAATCGCAGCAGCAGAAGCGCGTGACGGCGGTGCAGTATTCTCCCGACGGAACACATCTTGCGGTTGGCGCGCAGGGGCTCAACGGCACCCAGCCGACGCTCCGGCTCTTCCGGATGAAGGACGGTGAGGTGGTGCACACGCTTGAGCATGGGTCCGTGTTGGACGCCTTTTCTTTCAGTGCGGACGGGGCGTGGCTGGCGTGCGGTGGCCTCGATCCTGTGACCCTCGTCGTGCCTCTCAGTGAAGACGACGTCGAGGAACGCTCTGTGGACGTCATCACCGGCAGCAAGGTCATCGCCATGTCTCATGCGGACGACCTTCTGGTCAGCGCCGGACGGGACGGCTGGCTGCGGATGGTGAATTTCGCCAACGATGAACGGTTCGAAGCGCAGGTTGATGGGACCATGATGGCCCTTGGCATTGCCGAAGACGGCTTGGAGGTCGGCGTTGGCTACAAACGGGGCCTTCTGGAAATCCGCTCCATCAAGGATGGTTCCGTCGTCCGTGAGATGGACCTCGTTTCGGACATGACGCCAATCAGCATGGCGCTGGTACGCGGACAACGCTTGGTGGAGGGTGTGGACGAGGCTCTTCCTCAGGTGTTTGATGAAATCAAGGGCGGCGGGTTCGAGTTGGGCCTGCCGCATATGAAGCCAGTCGACGACGGGTGGCATCTCGTGGTCACCGCGTCGTGGTCATGGGCTTGATGCGACCGTCGGGCGTTGCTGAATCGCAAGAATTTGAGCCACCCTTGTTCCTCTTCGACGGAACGGCTATGAGTTGAAGGGTTCAGTTCCACCCATGGTGGAAATCGAGTCCATGGTTCCCATCGCTGCGGTGGTGGACCTCGTGTTGGGCATCGCCACGCTTTCCATCATCTCGAGAAGTCAAGGGGCCTCGGCCAACAACAAGATTGTCGGATGCATCCTTGGCTGGATCCTGGTGTTTCTCGGACTGAGTTACATCATGACCTCCATCCTTGAATTCCGGTACGGGGCTCTGGCGGATTTCTCTGCCGTGGATCGGGACAAAGTCGGGGGCACCTTCGCGTTCACGGCCAAGAACCTCCTCTTGTCCTCGGCCTACATGCTGATGGTGCTGCTTCCGTTTTTCTTCCCCTTCCGGCTCATCAACAGGGATTGGGACCTTTGGTTCCTCTTGGCAAGCGTCTGTGTGGCCTCTGCGGTGTTCACGGCCATGCACCTGATGACCAATTTCGAGCACTTTCAAGTGGAGAATTTCCTCCTCATTCCTGGATATGTCGTGCTGATTTCGATGTACATTCGCTTCATCACCACGGAAGTTCGCGACAGCGATGAACGCCTAAGGAAAATTTCTGTCGTGGTGGGCTTGGTGCTCATTGGCATCCACGGCGAAACCATGACTTATTGGCTGTCGCAGGTGCTTTCCATCAACGACCTGTTCTTCCAGCGTCAATCCATTCAGAACGGCTTGAGCCTCTCAGCCGCTGCTTGGGGCGGCATCAACACCCGGTTGACCCTTGGTGCCACGGCCATGCTGGTGTTGTGCGCCGGAGAGGCATGGCGTTCGTTCAAACTTGGCCTTACTCCCTTCGGCGTTCTGACCTTTGTCATCTTCATCATTGGCTTCGTTGCGGGTTTGGCTGACGTGGCCGTCCTTGACGTGGTGCGCAGCTGTTACGAGACGCAATGCGAGGCCTTCCCGGTCGCGTACACCATCTGGTACGATTTCACCTCGGAGGCCCTCGTGTACCTCTACACGCCAATCCTGTTCATGTTCATCCTCCTGCACTACGACATTGTCGATACAAAGCGTGATGAAAACAGGTGGCTGATCCGCATCATTGTCATCTTGATGCTGCTCATCGTGTCCTCGACCATCCTTGAGCTCATCCAGTCCTTCCTTCCCATCCCCGACATGATTTCCTCCGCAGCGCTGGCCATCGTGGTGGGCATCTTCATCGGGTGGGAGGAGCGCATCGTGAACAGCCTCATCGACGATTCAGCCTCCATCCAAGAAACGGTCCCCGACTTTGCGTTGCCTGAGATCGAGCATGACTTTGCCTCACCTCGCTTGTTCAACCTCGTCTTCGGAGGCGTGACGGTCTTCATCCTCATCGTCTCGCTGCTTTTCACCGGTTTGGGGGTGTTGGGATGAGCTCGGACGAGGCCATCACCTCGCGCAGTTTGCTGCTCACGCGCGAATCGCGTGTTCCGACCGCCGTTGCGTTGCTCGTCACGGTGGTGATGATGACGGTGACCATGGTGGACTTCGTCGGCGACCTGCAAGCCACCGATACGTTCACTTCGGAGACCCCTGAATGGGCCCTTACCTTCGAGGTCCAAACCTACACCACGCAGGCCGTCGAAACCCTGCAGGACGACGAGACCAGGATTCTGGAGTTTGACATGGCCGAGGTCACCATTCCGGAAGGGTACGCCATGGGTTCGATCAACGTCACCATCACGTCCGAAGAGGAAGAAGGCTTCTCCGTACAGTGTGATTCTGTGTCCGGTGACCTGATCGAAAACGGCTTGACGGCGCAATGGAACAGCCCGGTGAGCAACCTGTCGGGACAGGACAGCAGTTGCCAACCGATCGAACTCGCGCTACAGGTGTACCCTGATTTTGACGGTCGCTCTGCCACCATCTCTGCGTCCAACGAATACCAAGCCATGCAGCATTGGCTGGAAGAAGGCTGGGGCGATGGCGTGCTCCTACTGGAACTTGACGTCGACGTCAATTCTCCACTCGGAATTGACCCGATCGGACAAGACACGGACGAGGAGATCACCGTGGACGTGACGGTCGTCATGTTCAAGGCCAACATTTCGCTCATCGAGTGAACCAAGCCATCGTCCAGCGTTCTGACGCACATCCACGGGTGTTTGGCTTCCACAGGGATGATATGCAACCGGCCTACCGGCAGGGCAGGGGCGCTTAGCTCAGTTGGAAGAGCGTCTGGTTTGCAACCAGAAGGCCGGGGGTTCAAATCCCCCAGCGTCCACTTTGCTTCCTATTGTTGCTGGCGTGGACGCTTTGCCACGGGCTTCCCTCGCTGCGCTC
>PCBQ01000027.1 GCA_002731395.1 Methanobacteriota archaeon | reverse complement strand
ATGCAACACACCGTGTGCATCCCACGATCGTGCTCGTCCGTGTTGCAGCACCCATCACGGTACCATCCCGTGAGTGGGTCGACAGAGCATGGTTCGAGCGGGTGACCATGCACGTTCAGTGAGGGTTCCATGCAAGCCCAGCGGTCACGCCCCCTCTTTGATGCTCGTGCATCCTCCACGGCGAAGGCCTGCACCTCGAATGTTGGTCATGCTGGCCCCTCCTTCGCCGTTGGGTTCTTGAGGGGCGTTGCGGCATCAACCTTCATGCTGCCTGATACCTTGCACAAACTTCCGCAAGAAGAACGGTTTGCCTACGCCAAGGTTTTGGCGTTCATGACGCGCGTTGATGATGAATTGACGGTTGACGAAATGGCCATGTTTGAACAGCGCCTTGGCACGGCCCTTCTCTCGCCGAACCAAAGGAAGTCCATTCGTTCTGCTCTGAAGGTCCCCCCTCCCCTCGAGGAATGCCTGCAGGAACTCGGTCCGGAAGCAGGCCGCCTCGCTCTCCGCGATTCTGTCTTGATGGCGGCTGCAGACGGCAACGTTGACGAGGACGAACTTGAGGCGCTGAGGGACATCGCCGATCATCTTGGCCTGAACGAGGACGCCGTCGATCGCTTGCTCAAGTGGACCGAAGAAGGGTACGCGTGGATGAACGAGGGATACGCCCTTCTGAATGACCTGGCGTGATTCTGTGCTGCTTTCGACGGTCCTCGACCTCCCCGTCGAGCAACGTCATGCACTCCTGGAAGTGCTTGTGGCCGTTGCCGCTGCAGACGGGGCCATCGTCGCTGAAGAAGCCGCTTGCGTCGAATCCATCATGGGCGCCGTGATGCTCCATCCTGAGGCGCGGGCAGGCTTGCGAAATCAGCTTACTGACCCTCCGCTTTGGTCGGCCTCTTTGGCTGAAATTGACCGCAAACATGCTCGCATTATGGTGTATCTTGCTGCGTATGTGGCTGCTGTGGACGGTGAGTATGACGAAGCTGAAGTCCGTCTCTTGAGGCAGATGTGCGAAGCGCTTGACCTCAAGAAGAAGGTGCTCAAGGATGCCTTTGCATGGGTCGAATCTGGGTTGAACTGGATGGCATCGCTGCATGAGGAAACCGGTTGAACGCCGGATTCCGGACATTTCAGCCGTGTAAGGAGCAGCCTTTATATTGCCCACCGAGGTGATTGAAACGCTCGAATTGGGAGGACGTCATCATGGGACTTCACCCAAAAATTGGCATCACCGGCTTGCCACGCTCAGGTAAGTCTGCTGTCATGAGCAAGGTCTTGGACATGATTGTTGACGAGCGCGTACGTGAGTTGCGTATGCGGGGCGGGGACCCAAACACCCTCATCATCGCTGGCCTTCGCATGGAACCCATTCTTGAGGGAAGCGAACGCCAAGGCTACAAGATCATCGACATCGTCAGCGGCGAAGAAGGCATCATCGCACACCGGAGCAACGACGACCGCCTTCGCGTGCTTGGCCTTGGTTTGGATCTTGCTGAATTGGAGCGCATCGCCATCCCCGCCCTTCACCGGGCTAAGGAAGAATCCGAAGTCATCGTCATCGATGAGATTGGAAAGTTCACCGTTGAGTCTGAAGCTTACGTTGCGGCCGTCCGCGAGGTCTTGGAAGTCGACAAACCGACGCTCTTGACCCTCCACAAGAAAAGCCGCCATCCGCTTCTTCAGGACATACGCCGGCGCGATGACGGACGAATTTTGGAAGTGACGCCAGTCAACCGGGCGCTTTTGCCCTACAAGATTCACAAGCTCATGCGCGAAACCTACTGAACGCACCACGTTCAAGACGGTGAGGTTCCTCAGCGCGTCATGCTCCCGCCTGCGTTGATGGCTCAACGCCTGCTCATGGGGGGAGGGTTGACCGTACTCTTAGCGTGGGCTTTTGGTCTCCAATCCGGTCGGACCACCCTCGAAGCATCCTCTTCAGGAACCATGGTGTTCTTGTTGGGGGCCGTGATGATCGCGGCCGGCGTCGCGCTTGCTCAAGGCTCGCCACAGTTGACCCGCATCTTTCCCCTCGACGGTGATGAAGCGATGACGGGGCGCCTCAAGCAAGAATTGGCTGAGCTTGAGAAGCAAGAGCAAAGCAGCCGCGCTTGGGCACGTTTGGAGGCAGATGCGTTGCGTCAGGCCCTCGACGAAGAGGCATGAAGGCGACGGTGCGTTCTTGAACCGTGTAGGCCAAGCCTTGCACATGAGCGAGATTCCTGATGGCCTGCGCTACACCGCCGAACACGAGTGGCTTCGCGTGGAAGGCGACCTTGTCGCCATCGGCATCACCGACCACGCCCAAGACGCCCTGACCGACATCGTCTACATCGAACTACCCGCCGAAGGCGATACGATGGGCGACATGGGGGAATTCGCTGTGGTTGAATCCGTCAAATCCGCGTCTCCGATTTTCGCGCCTTTGGCGGGCGAAATCGTCGCCGTGAACGAGGCGCTCGAGGATGCACCCGAATTGATGAACAGCGACCCCTACGGCGACGGTTGGATCGTTCGCATGCGCCTCGAGGACATGTCCGCATTGGACGGCCTCATGGATGCAGCGGCCTATGCCGCCATGCTTGGTGAGTGAGTGAGGGGCGTCGATGGACGCCCAACCCACGTGGACGATTTACGTCGACGGCTCGTGTCCGGGCAACCGAGACGTCGACGCCACGACCTCCGCGTCATGGGCCTTTGTCGTCGTTGAAGGCGATCTGCCTCACGGCCGAGGTTCCGGTGAGGTTGTGCATGAGGAGGCCGGGCCCGTGCTAACCGATTCAACAGCCCCTGGGTTCCTCGGAGCAGAGGTGGGCTCAAACAACACCGCGGAATTGTCAGCGTTCGCGCAAGCCCTTCGCTGGCTGTTGCTCCAAACCTCGGATGCGAACGCGCTGATTCGAGCCGATTCAATTTATGCCGGAAATTTGGCGGACGGTTCGTGGAAAGCCAAGGCGAATCGGGCGCTGGTCGCCCGCGTGCAGGCGCTTTGGAAGGAGGTAAACGAGCAACGGGAAGTGGCGTGGGATCACGTTCGGGCGCATCGAGGACACCGATGGAACGAACGTGCTGATCATCTCGCTGGTCGTCACGCCCTTGGAGAAGCGCCTGACCCGCTTTCGTTCTGGCGCACAGGCAGCCGATAGCGCCGAATCAAGAAAGGGGCTTTCATCACCTTCACAGACGGTTCAAGCGAGGCGGGATTTCAACCACGTTTCGAGGTCTTCGCCAAGGTCTTCGCGTCGCAGTGCATGGTCGATTTGGGCTTTGAGCCAAGGTAACGGTCGCCCTGCATCGTACCACATGGCCTCTTCGTGCACGACGCCCACCATTCCTCCTTCTTGCATCCAGTGCTCCTGCACGCGAATGCTTTGCAACTCCCCATGCGTGTCGACGTCGTAGCGCTCCAGCAGGGCAGCGGCATCCTCCGTCCACAGGTACCGTCCGCACAAGGCGAGGTCCGAGGGCGCTTCACCAGGAGCGGGCTTCTCAACGACCTCTGTTATGCGGCCGTCTCGCATCGCGACCATGCCAAAGGACGAGGCTTCCTCAGGCCCGACGCGCATCAACCCGGCCACTGGGCGTCCCGTTTGCTCGTATGCCTTGACCAAATCGCGTGAGGCCATGGATGGAGCCAGCACGTCCGGACCGTGATGTGACGTCATCAGGAGGTTGTCACCCAACAGGACAAGGAAGGGCCCCTTCACCGCGTGCAGGGCACACGCAATCGCGTCACCCATGCCTCGTTGTATCACCTGATGATGGATCAGCACCTCCACACCTCGACCGGGTGCGAGGTGTTGGCGGTGGACCTCAGGCCGCAACGGGGCCAATTCGTTTCGCCCTTCTCGCCATGCGCCGAGGTCTTTTCCGGGTCGAGAAATGATGTGGATGCGCGTGGCTCCAGCGTGCACGGCCTCGTGCATCAGGTGGGTCAACACCGGCACGTCCACCAGAGGTAGTGCTTCTTTGGCCAGCATCGCGCTTGCGGGGAACATGCGTGCCCCAAGACCGCCCGCGACGATGAGCGCGTCTTCGACCGGAGCCATGAGGTGCGAAGTCGCCGGACAGCCTTTCAAGCATCGGCCAAAACACAGCCCGTGGCCGAGCATCGTTGGGAGGCTTGGGCCATTGCCGGGGCTCTTCTTGTTGCCCAGACCTTTTTCGACGTCATCCCCGCTGGTCCATGGGGCAACGCGGCCATGGGCACCGGGTTTCTTGGCCTCATTGGCGTAGGTTGCCTCTACGTCGCATGGTTCCGCCGGACCTTTTTGTCCTCAGGTCTCTTGCCCACCTCGGACCTCTGGAAGGACCCTGAAGGCACGTGGCCCAAGGTGGTCGGTGCAGGAGGCGGATTCCTTGTGCTGTCCTACGTGGCAGGCCGTGATGCATTGGACGCGTGGATGCCTGAACCTGCAGGCTTGGTGCTGTCCCTGGTGGGGTTGCTTGTGCTCCTGAATGGCCTGTATGTTGGGGCTGTGGTCGGATTGCTGAGCGAGGAAGAGTGACCCTCAGTCCAAGAAGCCAAGATCGTCATCGAGGACGTCCAAGGCCTCGTCGAGATCAGGAAGGTCTGCAGCCTCCCCGTCCGAAGGCGCGGGTGCAACCGGTTCGGCCACCAGCGCCTCGGGCATGGGGCCCTCAGAAGCAAGCCACGATCGCCACGCGTCTGCTCGACCGGGCCTTCGTGCGTCGATGGCGTCGAACAGCAGGTCCCGGCCTTCGTTCACCCTGCTCAAGACGCGCGCCAAGTGATCCGGGTCGACTTCGTCCATCCTGAGCAGGAGTTCACGCAGGCGCGTCCGCACGACCTCGTCCCCGTCGGACCACGCTTTGGGCAACAGACCGACCTCGTCTTCGGGCCGGACGCTGATGTAATCCCGAAGCCCCATCACCACGTTGCGTCGAACCACGGGCACGGGATGGTCCAAGGCCTTCATCATGGTCTCCACCCAGTGGTCTTGGTCCAAGAATCGGAGGTCATGCATGGTGGCGCTCGCCGCAGCAAGCACGCTTTCATCCTCGTCGTTCATCATGTCATGGAGCAGGGGGATGGCGTTGGTGGTGATGCGTCGGAACAGGCGGGTGAGGACGTCGGCAAGCCCTCGACGAACATGGAGCTCATCACGGCCATGGAGGCATTGCACCACTCCAAGCCCACGTTCCGCGTCGCGTTCCACCAGCCGGGCAAGGCAAGTGCAGACGTTTGCAGCCACTTCAGGTTCCGGGTCTGCCGCTCGACGAAGCAGGATCTCGATGAGGTCCAGGGGCTCGATCAGCGCAGGTCGCTCGAGCAGGAGTTGGACCCAGCGGATGAGGAGGAGACGGCGATCGATGTCACCCTGTTCCAAGCGGGTGAGGACCCACGCTGCGGCTTCAGTGCCGGCCGTGTGCGCCTCAACCTCCGTCGACCGAGGCACCACGGCGTGTGGATTCCAACCCATATGCTGAGGCCCGACGTCAGGTTGCGTGTGCCAGATGCCCGGGCGTTGCGCCAAAGCGATGGATTCGAGCAGATGGTATCCTTCGTGGACAGCTTGGCCGTATGCGGATTGAGCCAAACCGTTCAGGAGCCCAACGGCGAGCCACCAGCGGTCGGTGTTGGGCGCTTCTCGGTCGAGAGCTTGTGCCAACCACGCAGTGGTCAGGCGGTAGACGATGCGTCCTGCAATGTCTTCGGTCCGCTTCACCAACCATCGTCCGTGGATCTCGTAAGGGTCATCGGACAGGCTCATGCGGTGGGGCACGACGAGTTCCACAACTTCGTCCAAGTGGCGCTCGAAGGTTCCTCTGTCTGCTTGAAGGAGCGACAGCGCTGCGGTGGTCACGTCGGCCGGAGCGTTGGGCATCATCGGTGGGAAATCCGGGTCGATAAGCGGCGGGGCCGGGAGCGGCCATGCCAACGTGCCCCGCTCGAGGGCCTCTGACATCATCGTGGCCGTGTGCTCAAACACAGCCTCGAGCAACGGGGCCTTGGTCCGCTTCACAGCGCGGGGGACGCCTCCGGGGATATGAACCGCATGGGTTGACCAGACAAAAATCACGTGAGGTCGGGTCCGATGCCGGTGCTGATGTGACCCCCGTTCCATAGCCCTCGGTACATGAGCGTCACACGGAACGGCATCGCGATTTGCCCGTCAGCGCTGACGGCGATCANGCCACCTCGGCCACCCANAGGTTCNACCAAGTCCAAGACCTGCTCGCAAACTGTGGCTAAGTTTGCCTCTTNTGTGCGCATACCGACGCCAACCTCGTGTGCGGCGCAGGCGCGAAGNTAGGCCTCGCCGACGCCTGTGCACGACACNGCAACTCGCGCATCAGCCCAGGTGCCAGCACCGATCACCGGCGTGTCGCCAACCCGCCCGGGTGGTTTGCCGGTCATCCCTCCCGTTGACGTGGCGGCCGCGACGTTTCCTTGTGCATCGAGCGCCACAGCACCAACGGTACCAGGGCCGTCCACTTCTTCACCGAGGTCGTGATCGAGTGCTGCATCATCCTCATCGGTGGCGCCGGGACGCAGACGTGCGTTCCGCCATTTCTGCCATTGAGCTTTACGAAGGTCCGTGATGAGCGCATCTGGAGCGAGGATTTCGTGGCCCTGCCGGCTCGCCCATGCTTCCGCGCCTTGTCCAGCCATCATGATGGGCCAACCTTGCACAAGAAGGTCGTATGCCACGTGGATTGGATGCCGAAGATTGGTCACACCGACGATCGATCCCGCCGCACCGTCTTCGCCTCGCATGATCGAGGCGTCCATGGACACCTTCCCATCGGCATCGAGCACGGAACCCACGCCTGCGTTGAATCCCGGCTCGTCCTCAAGGGCTTCAACGGCCATTCGGACGGCCATCAGTGCATCGAGATCACCGGCTTCAAGCCGGGGCCCAATCGTTTCGAGAATGGCCTGCATGCATGCGATGCGTTGCGGGTCCATCGCCGTCATGCCACGCCATGGCCCGTCACCACCCGCGCCGCCGTGCAGCGCGAGAAGGGCCACCAAAGCACCTCACTCGATGAGGGTGCAACGGACGATCTTTTGCGGTGTGGCGGGTCGGTCTCCGGGCATTTTCTGACAGGCTTCGATGGCCTTGACCACGTCCATGCCTTCGCTGACTTCGCCAAACACGGCGTGGTTGCCGTTCAGCCAGGGCGTGGCCACGGTGGTGATGAAGAACTGAGACCCGCCGGTGTCGCGGCCAGCGTTGGCCATTGAGAGGATGCCAGGTCGGTCGTGCTTGAGGGCAAGTGCGGAGGGCTCGCAAGGGATTTGCCAGCCCGGGCCGCCGGTGCCCGCGCGACGCGACATCGGGTCTTTGGAGTGGGGACAACCGCCCTGAAGCATGAAGTCGGCAATCACGCGGTGGAAATGCAGACCGTCGTAGTACCCCTCGCTCACGAGTTTCACGAAATTGGCCACCGTGTCAGGGGCGTTGCCGTGGTAGAGGTTCAGGAGGATGTCACCGGCGCTTGTTTCCATGCGGACTTGCATGCTTGCTCCACGAGGAGGGGTCCTTTGAGGCTTCGTGCTCTGAGGCAGGCGTTCAAATGTGCCCTTTGTTTCGAACACATCATGACCAACCTGATGGATGTGAACGTGAATTTGATTGACGGCTCGACCACCACCTTGCGAACCTTGGCTGACGGCGGACGCCTGCTGGTGGTCAACGTGGCCAGCGCATGTGGCAATACGAGGCAATATGCCGATCTCCAACGCCTCCATGCCGAGCAGAAGGATCTCACCGTAGTTGGCTTTCCATGCAACCAATTCGGCGGGCAAGAGCCCGGTACGCACGAGGAGATATGCGCCTTTACTGAGGAGCGCTACGGTGTGACCTTTCCCTTGACGGCGAAGGTCGATGTCAACGGTCCGAACCGCCACCCCATCTATGCGGCCCTCTGCGAGGAAGTCGACGATGAAGGTCATGGGGGAGATGTTCGATGGAACTTTGAGAAATTTCTCATCAACGTCGATGGCAGTGTGGCACGCTTCAAGCCTGCAACATCGCCAAACGCAGTGCTCTGAGGCATTATTCCTCTGCGTCAGCGTAGCGGGGTTTGCCTCCCGGCATGAACCGGAACACAATCACGGCCGCCGCGAGGGAAATGAGCGACGATGCCGTGGCAGATGTGGTCATGCCAATGACAAAAGCCTCGTGTGCAGCATCAACCAGGGCTGCTCCAGCAGGGTGACCTTGTGCCACCAACTCGGCTCCTAATTGCACGGCAGCGGGGAAGGACGTCGTGGGGTCGGCGACGAGGACTTCACTTTCCAGGCCGGTGGGCATGCGGAAGTTGCGCTGGTAGTACTCGTTCAACAGCGAACCGCCCACTGCGATGCCCAACGCTCCACCGATTTCCCGGCTTGAGTCGTTTGTGGCGCTTCCGACACCGGCCTTGTCGTCTGGGACCGATTCCATGACCAGCCCGGTTGAGGGGGCCATGGTGAACCCCATCCCCAAACCGAGCACCACGAAGACCGTTGCAAAAATCCAGTATTCGGCGTTGATGTCCACCACGGTGCCGAACAACAACATGCCGAAAGTGATCAACAACAAGCCACTTCCCACCACTTTTGAGCGCCCAAAATAACCCACCAAACGGTCACTGTTGGCTGCCGCTGGCATCAGAGCAAGCGGTAGAGGCAGGACGCGCATGGCCGAAGTCAACGCTCCATCCCCCCACACAAGCTGGAAATTGAGCATTTGTGTGAACATGAAGGTGAACATCACGTAATACGCCAACGTCACGGCAAGAAGGCCGGTGACAAATCCCGGCTCGCGGAAGAACGACATGGGCAGCATGGGATGTTCACGCTGACGTTCCCATCCCCAAAACAACACCAACAGAACAACCGCCGCAAGCGTTCCGATAAGTGTGGACGTGGACAACCAACCGTGAATGGGGGCTTCAATGATCGTGTACAGCATCACGCCCAACCCAGCCAGGGAAAGCATGCCACCGACCGGATCCAGCGGCGTTCGGTGCTCGTCGCGAGATTCTGGAACCACGATGAAGCTCAGGACAAGGCATAGGATGGCAATTGGGACGTTGACCAGAAACACCGCCTGCCAGTCGACATATTGGACGGCCCAACCGCCAACGAAGAGGCCGATTGGGGCACCAACGCCCGCCATGGCTGCCCAGATGCCAATCGCCCGCGGGCGTTCCGCCTTTGGGAAGGACGTGACCACCACAGAAAGGGTGGCGGGCATCACGCAAGCTGCACCAAGTCCCATCAGTGCGCGTGCTGCAATCACGTCGCTTGTTGTGACGTTGTCCCTGAACGCAACCCAGGCTGAGAAGGACCCGATCACAACCAGCCCGATGTGTAAGGTGGAACGCCGACCGTACCGGTCCCCAAGGGCCCCCATCATCAAGAGAGATCCACCAAAAACGAGGGCATACGCGTCAAGGATCCACTGTAAATCGGCATTGTCGGCTCCGAGGTCCTTCGAGAGTTCAGGCAAGGCGACGTTGAGGGTGACGTTGTTGAGCATGACCACGATGAGGCTCATGCCCATGATGGCGAGGATGAACCAACGACGCGGGTGGCCTTCGTCGGGTGTTACCTCACCCGACATACACGCTCATCCTCAAACGAAGTATTTGATTCGGCCCGTTGATGGGATTTCCTCACACGTCTTTCTCACAGGCGTGTCCTGCTTTGGGCGCTGACGCGTCGTTGGGAACGCCACACTTGGCCCGCGTCCACACCCATGAGATGGTCGCGCACGATGTCCACGTCCGAACCGCCCGTGCGTCGACAAGCAGGGGCCCGACGCGGGTGAATCTGTTGCACGGCAACACCCTTTGGCGGGTGCTCCAACAGGTCGACCATGGCGTTGTAAACGTCGCCACGTCGTCGCAAAGCCTCAGCGAGTGCCGGCTGTTTCCGTTCAAACCACGGTGCAGCAAGACGGCCAGATGTCCCGTTGTTTCGGTACGTGGCTAGACGTGTGCGAACCACCACCAATTCGGTGGCTCCAAGGTCGATGATGGGTTGAACCGGGAGAGGGATGGCAATGCCCCCATCAAGGCAGGTCATCCCTCGAACGCTGATGGGTGATCGTACGGCGATTGGAAGGGCCGAGGTTGCCTTGAGGGCGGAGGTCAACTCTTCATGTGAGGGTTCGAGCACGTGACCAAGCCCTGTATCCACGTCTGTGACGGTGAGCAAGAATCGTGCAGGGTGCATCATCACGGCCTCTGTGTCCAACGCCTCGAGGCGGTTCGCTGTTTCATGGAGCAACTCCAGGTCGACCAGATCTCCGCCGCGAAGGAAATCTGTGATACGCCCGAAAGCAGCACGGCACGCAGGGTCCCTCAGCACGCGGAGACTACGCCCTTTCTGTCCGGCCAAATACGCTGCAGCCAACAGGGCACCAGCCGAGGTTCCGGCCACAATGTCGTAGGGCTCGTCATCTTCCAGCATCGCGTCCAACACGCCGGCCGCGAACGCAGCTCGGACCCCACCTCCTTCCACGAGCAGCGCACGCATGGTGTAAATTCCACACCATAGGGGAAAAAGGTGGCCCCGTTACGCTTCATTGGGTTGGCACCACGCTTTGTGTGACGAGGAACGGGAAAACAGTCATCACCCCACCCGAAAGATGCGAAGCATGGATGCCCCAACTCCCGGAGCCACAGCGGCGACCATGACCGACGAGGAGCGGACACGCGCTCACCGCGGTTACATGATGTACGACTGGGCCAAGTCTGGCTTCGAGACCTCGGTCGTCGTGGCCGTGCTACCGGCATGGTTTGCGTACCTCTTCATCGCAGCCAACGGCCAAGAGATGTCTTTCTTGGGCATGACGCAAACCGCTGACGGCATCTTCGCTTTGGTGACGGCCTCAGCGGCATTGTTCGTCGCGGTCATTTCACCAGGTTTGGGGGTCATCGCCGACCGTATCCCAATCAAGCAGTTGATGCTGAAATGGGCGACCATCATCGCCTGTGGCGCCACCGTGCTGCTTGGCCTTGCCCTGTTCCTCCCCATTGAGTTTCGTTGGGCATGGCTGGCCATCATGTACCTCATCGCCAACATTGGCACCAACGTCAGCAACGTGTACTACAACGTGCTTTTGCCTCACATCTGCAAGGACGAAGAGGAGCTTGACCGCATTTCCACGGGGGCTTACATGTACGGTTACATCGGCGGCGGCTTGCTCCTTGCGATCCACCTGGGGCTTGTGGTCGGTACCGGCTATGCCGATTGGGCCACTGCGTTCGCGCTGTCCACCACCGGTCTGTGGTACTTCGGGTTCGCAACCTACACCTTCAATCGGGTTCCTGAGCCGCCGATTGCCATTGAACTCGAGGAGAAACTCACCCTAGGCTCAGCCACCAAATTGGCGGTCTCAGAGGTCACAGCGACCATTGGGGAATTTTTCGGGACCTACCGCATCCTTGGGCTCTACCTCCTCGCCTACCTTCTCTTCATCGACGGCATCAACGCCGTGACTGGCCTTGCTGGGGCCTACGGAGCCGGTGTGCTCGGTGTGCCGCTGGTGGCCAACATGGCCGTGATCCTCTTGGTCCAGTTCGTTGCCTTTCCTTCTGCCGCGTTTTTCATCAAGGTGGCCAAATGGACCTCCACCAAAACCACGGTGATGATCACGTGCACGCTTTGGGTCTTCGTGGTCCTGATGGCGATTTCGTTCGCACCTTTGCCCCTCGACGCACATGAGGACCATGATTTCCAAGTGGACCTCCAAGACGACGGCACGTACTCGATCGTCAACGCGACGGGTTTCATGATGGCTCCACTCGGCTCGGACCAAGAATTCCGAGAAACCACGGAAGGTTTGCTCCCGTTTGAGGAGTACAACGCTGACCGCGACCGAGAGGAATTCACTGGCGAGGCACGGACGTTAAGCGCGACTCAACTGGAGGATTTGTTGGACCATATTGAGGGCTCAAGATTCAGTTTGAGCGTGCACAACGGCAGCATGTCGGGATTCTACGTCGGTGAAGATCACCCAACAAGCCTTGGTGATGGTCCTGTTGACTTCATTCCAAAGTTTGCGCGGCAGCTGATTTGGGAACCGCTCAACATGGGCATTTCCATCCAATGGATGTTCATTGGCATCGGCGCAGGTTTCCTGCTGGGTGGATCACAAGGCATGGCGCGCTCTTTGTTCTGTCAGATGGTCCCTGAATCACGGAGCGCTGAATTCTTCGGTTTCATCGGCTTCTTTGGCCGTGCGGCCTCGTTCATTGGCCCAGCCCTGTACTTCGGTGTCAGCGGCATTGCCGACGCTCGGACGGCCATTTTGTCGATCATGCTCTTGATCGTGTTCGGCGTGATTTTGACGTGGTTCGTGGACGTTGAGGAAGGCGCTCGGATTGCTGCCGAAGAGGACGCGAAGTACGCAAAGATGACCGCAGAGAGCGAGTGAAGTCCGAGCAAGGATGATAGGGCATCCGAATGGGTTCTTGACCGATGATGCCTCCACCCGCTCCACTCCCTCCCCCCGACGATGACCCGTGGGATGAGTTCGACACCGCGCCAGTGGTTGCACCACCCATGCCCGGGCCTCCGGCACAAGCACCATCTGCAGCGCCTCTTCCCGTCCCTGCACCATCGGTTGAGGGCATGGCTCCGGTGACCCCTGTGGTTCAACCACCGCTCGCAACGGCCGCTCCAGCTCAGGCCGTCGCCGCACAGGGTGCGGCGGTGCCGCAAACCGTTCCAGTTGCAGCCCAACCCATGACCACGAACCTCGGAGGCCAGCAGGTTATGATGCAAGCCGGCATGGTGCCGGCGCAGGCAGCGACCGTCATGCAGGTGCCCGTTCCTGTGGTGAAAGAACCACGTGAATGGCCGCCGTTGACCCACATGGTCGTGATGGCTGGATTCGGATTGCTTTTCCTCACGGCCATGTTGACCCTGTTCGCCAACCTTGCCGACCCACCTTCCGCGCTTGATTTCCCCGTCGGTGATGATGCAACGTTCGATGACCTTCAGCAGGCCGATGAAGACTTGACTCAAGCCCAGGACCGTTACGACCGACGCCAAGCCGTCTACGGGGCGTTCACGCTATTTTTCGCAACGCTTGGGCAACTCGCCGTGGCTGCAGGTTTGCTGCTTTACACCGTGAAGGATGGAGAGGACATGCCCGTTCCGGTCAGAGCCGTCTTGCTTGGTGGCGTGCTGCTCTTCCTCATCCGATTGCTGACCAATGGGTTGGACCTTGCAGCACTGCTTTGAGCCTAACTCAACCGGTGCTGCCAGCCCGGTTCGAAGTCGTCGAAACCATCGAACCC
>PCBQ01000026.1 GCA_002731395.1 Methanobacteriota archaeon | reverse complement strand
AGCCTCAGCCTCAACGTCACCACGGCGGTCCAAGCGCACCTTCAGGCAGCGTCCGACTCATCAGCCACCTTCCTGCTCACCGCACGCGGCCTGAACGAGGCCTACACTGCAGGCGATGCAGCGGTCTTCCACTCCAGTGAGGCCTCCTCCGTCAGCGACCACCCCTCGCTCAGCATCACCTACCGCACCACCTCCTTGACCTCGGGTCCTGCTGCTCCAAGCCTCGATGCACCGAGCAACGGCCATGCGGTCTGGAACCTCAGCGGCCACAACCTCAGCGGAAACACCACGCCGGACTTGCTCTGGACGCCGCTCTCCGGCCATGACTTCATCTTCGAATTGGCCGAAGACGAAGAATTCCGCAGCCGCGTCCTCCTTGCTGACACCCGTTCTTCTTCGGACCTTTCCTCGACATCAAGCAGTTACACGCCAAGCGGCGTGGACAGCCTCAACACGGGCACGGGCTACCATTGGCGCATGGCCTCCATCACGTCCAACGATCGCGTTGGCGGATGGGCCACATCGTCCTTTGTCGTCAGTGACTTGACTTCAGACTGGCTTGGCGGTGACCGCTACGAACTACGCCTCAGCCATGGCAACGGCACGTCCGACGGCACGCTGCCCGCTTGTATGGACACTTACGTTGATTCGTCTTCTCCATCGGACAACTACAACTCCGACGAAGAGATGCTGATCGCGCTCGATAATTTCGGCCGACAGACCATCCTGTTTGGTTGTGATGTGGTCAGCCACCTCCTCCCAGCAGGGTATGCTGTCCAGAGCGCAAACGTCAGCATGGAGCTCTCGCTCGCCGCGGGAGGCTCGCCAATCATCGGTGCTTTCGAAAGCCGTCAGCACAACTGGACCGAGTCAGGGGCGACATGGGCCACCTATGACGGCACCAACGCGTGGGGCACCAGCGGTGCCCGCGGTTGGGAGCGCGGTGCGTTGTTGACATCCACCACGGTGGATTCGAGCTACTCTGGCGGAGACCGCGTGAACTGGAACGTGACCCAAGCCGTGCAATCGGCCATGCGGGAAAACCGGTCCGCGGATTTCATCTTCGACATGGTCACGACACCAAGCACCGTTTCGAAGTACGCGTTGCTGTACGGCAACGGAGCGTCCACGAGCGATCGGGCTGAGATGACCATCGTCTACGTGCCGGGTTCGGACAGCGTTCCAGACGAGCCCGTACCAAGCAGTCCAGCCAACGGTTCGTGGGCGGTTTTGCCGGGGCTCAACCCAGCGGGCGATACAACACCCCTCCTGAATTGGACCTATTCCGGTGGATTGACGATCGGTGGATGGGCCTTGCAGCTCGACACGTCTGCAGATTTCAACACCGCAAGCATGCGATACCTCACCTCGTTCAACGACCAGGGTTTCGACGGTACCAACTTGACCTATGAACCGCAACAAGAGCTCAACGATGGCACCACCTGGTACTGGCGTGTTCGCGCCATTTCAGCCACCAACCAACTCGGCAACTGGTCGCAGACGAACCACTTCCTCCTGCCGGACACCACCACATGGGACCTCGGCACCAAGGTCGCTGTTGAACTGCGTCATGAGCAAGCCATGCCATCCCTCGGTTTGGTGGGCTTCGAGGACACCACCGTGGTCCGTGGCAGCAGCGGTCAGACCTACGATACGTCGAGCACCCTGCGCGTTGGAGACACCTCAACGCAACAGGCGGCCACGCTGCTGCGCATCCCGCTGACAGACCTTCCCAATCCGCAGAATGCTCGCGTGGAGGCAGCCGAACTGCACATGTTCTCACAACTTTCCTCCGCTGTTGGTGTCAACGTGGGCGTCATGCCCGCCTTGGTGGACTGGAACGCTTCGGCCAACGAGACCACCTACGACGGGACCAACACCTGGACCGGCGTCAGCAGCACGTCGTCCCCGGGGTGGCACTACAGCGATGTGGACCGTGTCAATCAGTTTGGTGCACGGGTGACAACCTATGCCACGTCGGTCAGCGCCGGTTGGATGTCGTGGGAAGTGGCCGATTTGGTCCAAGCGGCGCTGGCCAGCGGCGACGACGAACTGGACATCCTGCTTCTCGTTGACTCCGACGCGTCCGGTCAGGTGCTGTTGAGCAGCGTTGAAGCGTCAACAAATGAGCGTCCTTGGCTCAACATCACATGGGTCAGCGGCACAGGTTCAGCCCCGGCCGGCGCTCCAACGCTGACCGGGCCCGCAGACCAGGCGGTTTCCTTCGATTCATCCTCCCACGCCCTCATCCCTGACGAGCGCCCCTTGCTCTATTGGAACCCCGTCGCTGCGGGTGGTTCAACGACCACCTACCAAGTTCGCGTCTACGATGCGTGGAATGCGGACACCTTCCTCTCCGGCGGTTGGACGACTTACGACAGTCGAGTGGACTCAGGATTCTTTGCGTTCAGTTACACGCCACAGGAAGACCTCGGTGACATCGGATCCGTGGTGTGGGAGGTGCGAGAACTGGTCGACGGCATGTATGGACCATGGTCCAACGCCCGAACCGTGCACATTCCACAGGTCATGGCCGGCGAAATCGATGCTGATGAGGCATGGTACCGGCTGCAGTACGGGAGTTTGGTTGACGACACCGTGTTGTTGCCACAAGGCGTCCTTGACACCTCGATCGACTCCGGCACCGCCAACACCGCGTACACTTCCTCAAGCACGCTGAACGTAGGACGTTCCTTCTTTTCTTCAAGCGCCAGCCAGCGTGCGTCGTCCCTGATTGCGTTCAACTTCACCGGCCTCCCGCTTCCAGCGACGATGGAGGTCATCAACGCCAGCCTCGAAATGACGACCACCGGGACCTCACAAGGTTCGGGGGTGCACGTCTCCGTGTCAGGAACCACCAGAATTTGGAACAGCAGCGCCACGTGGTTTGGACCCGGCACGGGCGGGACGTGGGCTGTTCCCGGGGGCTACCAGAGCACGAGCGACACCACCATCCCTGCCGTGGGTCAAACCGCCTTTGTTTCGGCCGTTGACACGGCCTACAGTTGGAACGTGACCGCACTCGTTCAGCAGATGCTCGACAATGGAGACCCCTTGGCCTTCATGCTCCAGGCCGAAGACCTCGGCTCGGGTATGGGTCGGCAGAGTTTCCACTCCAGCGATGCCTCATCGACCGAAGATCGCCCGGTGCTGAACATCACCTACCGCACCACGACCGGCTATTCTCCTGCAGCGCTCACGCTGTCTTCGCCGTCCACGGGGAGCACCCTCTGGAACTTGTCTGCTCCTCGACCAACCGGCGCTGACACCGTTGAGCTGGATTGGAGTCCGAGCGTTGGAAATTCGAACGCCACTGGCTGGGAAGTGTGCATCGCCACCGACGACCGGTTCCTGCAAAACCTTGTGTGTCGTGATTCCACCGATTCAGGCATCGGTGTCTTCGATGCCGCCACCGCAACGTACAACCGTACTTTGCAAGGCTTGGACACGGACCAGTGGTACCACTGGATGGTCAGAGCAGAGCAATCCCACAGGCTCGGTGCGTGGTCGGATTCTGCCACGTTCCGCTACGCTGAGGACCAAGGATCGGACGACGGTCAGGGCAATCACACGCTCACGCTTAGCAGAAATTCCGTGTTCACCAGCGCGCCCGGCGTCCCCTCGGTGAAAGACGTCACGATTTCATCCGTGAACCCGAACACAAACAGCGGTGCTTCGTCAAGCCTCAGCCTCGGACAAGGGTCCGGAGGAAGCGGTGAGGATGCCATCCTCATCGACGTCGATCTCTCGGACTTGCCTTGGCCGACCGCCATGACGCCGACACAGATGCTGCTTCGCATGTATCGGAACACGGTCGGGCCGACCTCGCTCACCGTTGCGGCATATGCATGCTCGAGCTTCACCGAGTCGAGCGTCACGTGGAACGGTGCCCCCACCTGCTCGACCACGGAAGTGACCCGCTCGACCTTGACCCTGACTCCGCCGGATGGCTTCGTTGATTTCGATTTGACCAGCCTGGCTCAATCCAACATCGCGAACGGAAACCTCTCCATGACGGTACGCCTTGAGGTGGTGGGAACGCCGTCTTCAACCATGACCTTCGTGAGTTCTGAATCCACAAGCAACACCTCGCGTCATCCTCAGATCCACCTGGAGTATGTGGACAACGTCGATGGCATCCTGCCACCTTCACAACCCACGCTGTCAGCACCCGCTGACGGTACGGTGCTGTACAACACGAGTGGGTTCCAACTCGAGTCCGGCGATGCTCCAACCCTGTCGTGGGCCGCATTGCCCGATGCAACCGACTACATCTTGACCTTGTCCGGGCCGAGCGGCGTGACCACCTACCGGTCTTGGGTGGACAGCGCGTTCCTGACCAGCACCAGTTTCCGCATTGATGAGACACTCGACGTCGGTGTGGCCTACGAGTGGTGGGTGCAGGGTGTGAATCAATCGATTCCGGGCCCCTCTTCCTCAAGGTGGGCCTTTGCTTTGGGTGATCCAGACAATTCAGCCATCAGTGACAACCGCTGGAATTACATTTTCCAAACAGGCAATGAAGTCGCTGACTTTGGTCACACGCGCGTGCGTGAGAGCATGATCACCAACGCCAGCGCGGGAACCAACTACGGCTCCGTGGCGCAAGCGATGCTCGGAACGGGAACCGGGTGTGGTGGGGTCAACGTTGTGGACGCTTGCCGAATGATCATCGGCGTCGACTTCGGTCAGGTGCCACTGTCAACCACCCTGCGCGCCCACACCGCTGACCTCAGTCTTTACCTGCCTGCGAACGGTTGGAACGGTGCTGGTGGCGCGAGTTCAGTGACGCTCACCGTCCACGAACTCCTGAATCCAAACGCATGGGGCGAAGCCTCCTCGACCTGGAACGAGAGTTCCTCTGGGAACGCTTGGGCGGCACCCGGACTTGCCGCTGGGGCCGATTACGGCCCGGCCTTGTCGATGGTGACCATCCCCTATGGCACGACAGGTTGGCTCGATGTCCCGTTGACCTTCCCAAGCATGAGCCTCTCCGGTGACCATGTGTGGATGTTGATCGCAACGCCGAACACGGGTGTGGCTTCCTTCACGGTATCCACGAGCGAGGCAGACGCCTCGGTCCGACCCGAGGTGACGCTCAACTATACCGAGGTCTATGCCCTGAGCGTCGACACCCTGCAGGGGGCAACCCATACTGCAGGCAACAGCGTCACCGTCTCCTCAAGCGTGAGCGACTTCAATGGCGCCTCGATGGCCCTGCCCGCTGGCATCACCCTCACGGTTTCCGACGGGACCATCACCACGACGGTCAACGGTGGAGGCACGTGGGTCCCGGTCACGGCTGGAAGCCAAACGGTCACCGCGTGTTACGGGGCCATCTGCGACACGACCACCATCACCGTGGTGGCTGACGTGCCCACGACCTTGGTCGCAAATCCACTTACGGCAACCATCACAGCAGACGAGACGCTCTCCATCAGCGCCTACGTCACCGACGACTACGGCAACCCCATCGCTGGGGAGGTCATCACCTACACGCCGAGCAACGGCACCATGACCGGTGCAACCTTTGCTCCGTATGCCTCTGGAGCACAGACCATCCAGGTGGCATGGGGTGCATTGAGCACCACTGTCAACGTTGAGGTGTTGCCAGGCTCGCCTGCTGAGATTGTGCTCACCGGATGCGAAGGCGTGATTCCCGCAGGGACCAGTTGTGAGGTATCGCTCTCTGTCATCGACCAATATGGGAACACCATGGATGCTGCTTTTGCCGGTGGCTTGTCGTGGACCACCACCAACGGCAACTATTCAGAAGCCTCCATGGCCTACACGGCGGACCATGTGGGGTCGTGGACGCTTAACGTCACGTCCGCTTCGGGTGCTGAAGGCTCTCTCGGCATCGAAGTAGGCCATGGTGAAATGGCGTCGCTCGAACTTGTGGCATCTGCGACGAGCATCACCGCTGACGACGTGGTGTACCTCAACACGACCCGAATTGACGTGCGCGGGAACCGCCTGCCTGTTGTGCTTCCACAGAGCAATTGGACGCGCATCGCCGACGGCACGGTGCTGATCGGTCAGCCGGCCGAATGGTCACCGACTTCGCGCGGTTCAAAGACCATCGAAGCTCGGTACGAAGCATTCACCACTTCAGTGATCATCTCGGTCAGTGAGGGTGCCATGGTCCACCTTACCATGGTCGTGGATTCAGCCGATGTAAACGGCATGGGCTTCCAAATCACGGCCGATGAAATATTGACTGCGAGCGTAAAGGCCGTGGATCAGAAGGGGAACCGCTGGAGCGTGAGCGTCAATTGGAGCCTGTCTCACAGCACGTGGACCGATCAATCGGCCTTGTCCCATATCGATGCTCCAGCCACCACTTTCCGACCTGTGCTGGCCAGCACCGATGCCTATGCACTCACTGCAACCTACGTGTTGGATGGCAGCACAACATACACGGCGACCATATCCATGACGGTGGTGCATGGCGACTTGTACGTCTTGACCCTTGATGCCGTCACACTCGAAGACGGTAATACCGGGGATGCACTCGAACTGACGGCCGATGACGGTGTGCAATTCAGTGTCGCAGCCAGCGATGCTGAAAACAACCCGATTTCAACCGACGGATTCGCATGGTCCATTGACACCGATGCCGGTACGTCCACCGATATCGGTGACGCCTTGCGCACCGCTGGGTTGGTTTGGGATGCGACGCTTGTTGGCAACTACACCGTGAGCGTAACCGGGCTGACGGATGCCGGAACGGCCATCGTTCGAAGCGTCGACCTTGTCATTCGACACGGTGTTGCGGTTGCTGTGGAGGCTCCTGAGCCCGAATATGTCCTGACGGCTGGCGACCACGTCAGCATCAGCGTCACCGGATTTGACGCTGATGGAAACGCCTTCCCGCAAGACGTGCTATGGACCGAGGGAGGGTCTACAGCGCCAGACATCAACGCCACCGATGAAGCGACTTACGATTACTTCGCACGGCGAGCGGGGGATCATTCGCTCACCTACGCCGTGAACGGCGTTGAAGGCGCGTGGAACGTGACCGTGCGTGCGCAGGCCACTGTGGATCGTTTCGTGCTGGACCTTTCCCACACCACCATCGAGCAACTCGGCACGGTGACGGTGACGGTGTCCGCGTTCGATGCCTTCGACAACCCAATCCCAGTTCCCCCTTCCACCCGCGCGGATCTGTCCGACGTGGCAGGCACCGTGACCGCTCAAGGCGACGGTGTTTGGACGGTNGAGACGATGAACAAGGACACGCAAACGATCACCATTACGGTAGGGACGGTCACGGCNTCAGCCGACATCGTGGTCGAACCCACGCTGGCTGGTTTCTATGCTGCCAACTCGCCGGTGTCCTACATCGGAACCGCCCTTGGCGCGATCGTGGCTGTGACGCTCCTCGTCTTGGTCCTCCGCGTGCTTCGCAGCGGCAGCGACGAGTACGATGATGACGATTACGACGATGACGACAACGACGCACCGGGCCCGACCGGCCCTGCTCCTGGGCCGACGGGCGCGGCCCCAGGACCAAGTGGACCGGCACCAGGACCAAGTGGGCCTGCTCCTGGGCCTTCAGGACCAGCACCGGACAGCGGGAAGCCGGTTCCTGAGCTGGAACAAGAAGAAGCGGGTGATTCGGTCGTGGAAGAAACATCTGAATCCGATTACCGCGTTGACGAAGACGGCACAGAATGGTATGAGGACGAGGCTGGAGTCTGGTGGTACCGCATGCAAGGCGAGGACGATTGGCAGGAATGGGCCGACTGAAACGGCGGTCCTTTCAAGTCACATGGAGCGATGTGGGCTTGGTCAGCATGGTGTCCGAGCGAGCGGCATGGCGAGGCGTGGTCCTTGTGGCCATGCTTTTCCTGCTTCTGCCCGCATCAGGGCCGGCCCTCGAGAGTTCCCGAAACCCCTCGCAGAGTTCAGCCAGTACGCTGGTGCTTGACGTGGACCGCACGACCATCACCGCAGACCAAGCCTTGCTCTTCCAGGCAGCGTTGCGCGACGGTGCAGGCAATCCGGTTTCAGGTGTCATCAACTGGACGGTGACCAACGGTAGCATGGAGGAAACGGGCCTGTTTATTCCCTGGTCTGCTGGCGTGGTCAACGTCACTGCAGAACACGAGGGGCTATTGGCCAGCCGACAGGTCACCGTCGAACCAGGTCGGCCCGTTGACCTCGAATTGTCCTTGAGCGAGACCCCCGTTGCTGGAGCGCCTTTCCGTCTGAACGCCATTGGTGTCGATGCCAAAGGGAACAGAGCCGCGTTGAACAATGTGGCGTGGTCCATCAACGGCATTCAGGAAGGTGTTGGATCGCCCGTGGTGGTGCTCGCAAACCCTGGTTTGTCCACCATCGGCATGCGTTTGTTCGACCTTGAGGCCTCGCACGTTGTCGAGGTCATCCCCGGAGATCCTGTGGCCATCGAGTTTCCCATGGGGATGTCCATGCGCAGCGGCCAAGGTCTTCAACTGCGCCCTGCACTCGTTGACGCGAATGGATTTCCGATGCCTTACGACGCCGTTGGCGGACTCCGATGGTCCTCCAACCACGGCGTGGTTGACACGGACGGAGTTTTCTTCCCCACACGACCGGGCGTATGGAACGTCACGGCGACCTCAGTTGCAGGAAACCTGAGCGCCAACGGGAGCGTTGCTGTGTTGCCTGCGGACGCGGCCATGCTCGACATCGAGTTGGACGGTGACCCAATGATGCTTCGGGCCGGGCAATCGGTCACGCTCCGGGCCCTTCTGAGCGACTCTCTCGGTGCATCTGCCCCTGTTGATGTGGCGCTTTCCAACTGGACCATTCCGTCCGGCCAAGTGGCTGCCTCTGACGATGGACCGGTGTGGACTCCAGCGGACATAGGTCCAGTACGCTTGCAGGTGGAAGATTCCGGTCTGACGGCCGTGCTTGATGTCAACGTCGTTTTCGGTGACGTCGTTCGGCTTGAAGCCGCCACCTCACATGATGCAGTCACCGCCGGTGATGATGTGGTTCTGACCGCACAGGCCGTAGATGAAGCGGGGAATCGCCGGCCTGTCAACGCCACGTGGAGCCTCAACATGGGGCAAGAAACCGATGTGGTCCTTCACCCCGGCATCGCCTTCCTTGAGCCCACCTCCATTGGCACGTGGGGTCTAGAAGCCACGTGGTTGGACGCGTCCACGAACGAGACGTATTCAACGGAATGGTCAACGGAGGTTGAACACGGTCGGTTGGCTTCCATCACCTTTGATTTGGACGCGAACCTTGTGCCCGCTGACCGAGCCGTCGACGTTTCACCGCTTTTGGCCGACGCTTACGGGCATCCCATCGAAGGCGTCGCGCTCAATTGGACTGTCGATGGCCTCGACGCCACCTTTGACCTGCGGACGTCCGGAGGCCTCTGGGCGCCCACCTCGCTTGGAGGACACGTGATCCGTGCGAACGCTGACGGAGTATTCGGTTTGGTGCGCTTGACCGTAGAACCAGGTGCTGCGTCCATGCTGGACTTGAAGGAAGCCCTCCCTGAACAGATGGTGGCTGGCGTGCCGGTTGAGCTTCACTTGGACCGCGTTGATTTGCATGGAAACGTTGGTCCTGCGGTCAACGTCAGCACGAACATGAACGCTTCGGTGCTCACCCTAGAACCCTCAACCTCCGGTCCAGGATACTGGACCATGACGCCGAAAATGGCGGGAACACATTCCATTTCCTTGCAGTCAGATGAGGCGATCCTCGGCCTCGACGTGGTCTTCGAGCCCGGAATGGCGGTCCGGCTTTTTGTCGAGGTTGATGGGCGTCTTATGGCTCAGGGTGAAACCGCCTTGGTGTCCGTGTTCGGAGTCGATGTGCACGGCAACCTTGTATCCTTCACCAAGGAGGACGTGACCCTCTCGTGCAACGCCGGCTCCGTCAGTCATCTGGTCGATGCCACGTGGGTGGTTGACCTTCGGAAGTCCGGAACGGACCGAAGTTGCACCGCCGAGACCACCGATGGTCTGCAGGCTCAAACCTGGTTTGAGGTGGAATCGGTCCTGCTCGGCGGTGCTCTTGGTTCCTCCAACAGCGTGGTGAGCCTCGGCGGTGTGTTGCTGATCGGTGTCCTCGTGCTGATGGTCGTCCTGCTCCGCCGGCAGCAGCTCGAGGACATTGAGAACCTCTTGGATGAGGATCAAACGGACCTCGTGGACGATGAAGGACAGATGAGCGTCGTTGAGCTTGCTGAAGAATCACCCGTGCTGGAAGACGCCAAGATGGTCGAACCGTTGCTTGAGCCGGACGTGTTGTCTGCCATGGCTCAGGAAGCCACCACCTCTGGCGTCATGCAAGCCATTCCCGGAACCGAACAAGGCGCAACCGGTTGGTACGTCGATGCGAACGCTACGGTGCAGCATTGGACCGTTGGTGTTGACGGTTCATGGACCAAGACCCAAGACTGATCATTCCTCGCTGTCGATTTCACCGTCGCCACGGCCGAGGAAGGCACTGAGCGGGGTCGAGCCCTTACGAGGCTGAACGTTCCTTCGACCATAGGTAAACCAAGCCAGAAGTCCAATGACGATCGCGCCGGTGCCTCCGTAGAGGGCTTTCTCTCCCATCAGCACCAACATGGCCAAGCCAGCGACGGTGCCGTACACCTGGGGCACGGGGTACCAAGGGGATCGATAGGGTGGATTCCACGGGTGACTCGAACCGGCGCCACGAAGCACCACTACGGTCAAGTTGAGCACGATGAACACCATCAGAATGAATCCAGACGCCAGTTCGGCGATGACGTGCACGTCAAAGGAATAGATGGACACGGCCATGAGCAGGCCAGTCAGGAGAATGGGCCAATGTGGGGTCTTGTAGCGTCCATTCAACTCACCAAGCGGAGCTGGGAGCACGCCATCCTTTGCCATGGCATAGATGAAGCGTGACGACGACAAAACACCGGCCAAAGCCATCGAAGCCATGGCGATGATGGCCACCAGCGAGGCAAGGAGCACAACGGTGGTACCGGCAACTGAATCGGCGAAGACCGTGATTGGATTCTCTACTGCGTGACCGTCGACCATGTACCAGTCTGGCGCCATCACGGCGACCATGATGTAGGCCACCACGGCATAGAGGAGCGTCGCGATGACCAACGACTGGATCATGCCACGCGGGAGCGTGGTCTCTGGCTCCATGACCTCGCCTCCGATGGCTCCGACCTTGATGGCACCAGAGAAGGCGACAAACACCAATGCGGCAGCCGTGCCCATGCTGAGGCTGATGGGCTGGAAGTCGTCAACAGGGCGCGCGAGGTCAAGATCGCTGGAAAACAAGGCCATGATGCACAGGAGCACCACCGTGGCTACAGCCACGGTCACAATAGGGACCTGCACCTTCTTGATCGCCTTGACGCCCGTGAGGTTCACGACCAAGATGAAGGCGAGCAAAATCATCGCGATGCCCTTTGAATTGACGTCATCAATGCCGTAGTGCCCCGTGATGACTTCCATGTAGGCTGCAAAGCCAACCAAAGCAAAGGCCGACTTCAGCATGAAGGACGCGAACAACCCCAGCCCACTGATGGTGCCAACCAGATGCCCATAGGTCCGCTCTGCATAGACGTAGAACCCACCTGATTGGGGCATGGCACTTGCCAGTTCTGCTTTGGAATAGGCGCTTGCAATCACCACGCTGCCGGCAAGCAGGAAGGCGAACCACATGCCTGGGCCTGCGACTTCTTGAGCAAAGGCAGGAAGCAGGAAGAGGCCAGAACCGAGCATCGAAGACAGGGACAGGATGACCAAGGTCTTCAGACCAATGGTGCGTGCGAGTTCAACGGTTTTCTCCACCGTCTTCTCCGCCAGTTCTACCGTCTTCTCCACCGTCTTTTCAACGACCATGACAAATCCCCGGATTCAGGTAAGCCCTTGGCTTACAGGGCTGTGCCGCCGAAGGTTGTCCTTGAACTCTTGTCCCTTTACGGACGAAGTTCGCCTGAATCCGGTCATTTGGGAAGGTGGGCGACGACCTTCATTTCCACCGCGATAGGCGTTGGGAGCGCGCGGATGGCAAGGGTGGTCCGGGTCGGGCCAACCTTACCCAGGGTCTCTGCCCAGACCTCGTTGTACCCAGCAAAGTCTCGGTCCATGTCCACAAGGAAACTGGTCACGTCGACCACGTCTTCAAGCGATCCGCCCGCTTCCTTCAGCACCCGCTCGACGTTGGTAACGACGGCCTGTGTCTGGGCTTTGATGTCGTAGTCCAAGGGTTGGCCTGCCTCGTCATGAATCGGGCCGCCGGGTATGGCGTTGGTGCCTGGTTGGCGGGGACCTACACCGGACAGGTAGAGCATATCACCGACACGCCGGGCGTGCGGATAAGCACCCACAGGTTTCGGAGCCGTGTCGGTGTTGACGGCATCCTCGCCTTCAACAGGATCCCACAACGCAGGCCCGCTGCCTGGACTGGATGCAGGTGCCTGTGGCGCAGTGGTTCCGTCCTCGGCGTGGTCGCTTTCTGTGTCAAGCACGTTGCGGTCGCCGCCAAAGACCTCGACGTCCTCCTCATCGTATTCTTTGTCGCCCTTGCCGTTGGATGCTGGGTCGAGGTGGACTACGGCGCCTCCGGCGCCGTGAAGGGCCTCGTAGGCCAGCACCTCGCCGGTCAGGTCGTTGCGGTGGTCGTTCATGGCAGAAAGGAACCACATCGGTTTGAAGGCGACGACCTTCTGCACACGGATTTGATTGTGGATGGTGCGGGACAGTTGGCCGACGTCTTCGAGACGACCGTCGCCCAAGAATTGGAGGATCTTGCTGTTCCACTCGTCGTCCTTGAGCGAATGAATGCGGTCGTCTTCCGGCTCAATGCGTCGGGTGAACATACGGTTTGACAGGGACATCGCAGCCACCACGGCCACCTTCTTGCCTGCGGCTTGAGCAGCGTCGATGCAGGATTTGGCGAGGACGGTGGTTTCGGCGCGGTTTGCGTAGACGTTGGAGGACACGATGGCCGCCGGGATGCGGTTGTTGCGGTTCAAGAGCGACAGCGAGACCACGGAACCGACGTCGATTGGGAACCCGTGATAATTGACCGTGCGAGCGGTCAAGCCGCGCTGCTCTGCGGCATCGCGCCATGCGTGAGCAAACTCAGCATCGATCTGGAAATCGTAGTGCATGGTGCCAAGATCATGGAAGTCATGGTCCACCAGGTTCCACACCGGATTTGGGTCGGCCTGAATTTGGTGGCCAATGATGCTCGGCCATGTGGTTGAATAGACGATGATAAGGTCGGCTCCGCTCGCCTCGATGCGGGCGGCTGCCTCCTCGAAGGCAGCGCGCAACCGGCCGTAGCCCTCATTGGCTTCGGGAGCGAGCAATGGATGCGGATGCACCGGCACCAGAAAGGAAGCGACGACGGTCATGCGGAGTCCTCCCGGTGACGCCACGCCGGCCATTCGACGATCGCGTTGCCGGTACCGATGACGGTGCCGTAGCCGTGCAGCGTCGCGTTGTAGTCAGGGAGGTCAAGTGCGTGAAGCAACCACGTCAGTGCTCCACCGTCGGTTTCGGCGATGGCTTGGTCAGTGAATTCCGGCATTTCATCGAGGAGTTGCTTGCTTCGGCCGTTGATCATGTGGTCGATGATGCGCATGTCCCAAAGGTGCATCGCGTGGCTGGTGATGTGCTCATGACTCATGTCTTCAGGGACTTCTGGTTCGGTGGTAAAATGGCGGTGTGACAGTGAATTGCTGGCCAACACCACCGCTCGCTTTCCGCTGGCTTCGATGGCTTTTCTCGTGGCACGGCCAAGTTCGGCCATCATCTCTTGCATGACTTCGACCGAGTAGTAGTGGCGGCTTCGATTGCTTGAGATGACGACCAGTGGCTTGGACCATGACGGGTCGGTGAGGTGTGCGGTGGTGATGGTCCCATAATCGACGCGGAAGTCCGGGTTTCGCATCATGTGGGCGTCGAGGCCTGCCGACATGGCCTCTGCATGAATGCCCTCGGCCAAGTCGAGATCAATCGACAGATCGTAGGTGTAGCGGAAAAGGTTTGGAAACACTGGATCCACAGAGAAGCCTTCGAAGCGGGGAAGGCCGAGGAAGTGGGTGCCGACGTAGGTTTGCCAATGGGGTGAAAGGATGACCACAACGTCATGCTCCACCTCGGCGAGGCTTGCACGAAGACGATCGTAGCCCCAGCGGAGCTGTTCCCAACCGCCTTCTGCTTTCGGCTCGTTTTGTGGCGGGCTTTCTGCGTACACCAAGTGAGGTGGATGCGGTGCGAGGCACCCCGCTACGATTTGTCCGCCGCCCATACCCACAGGTCACGCCTCTGACCTATGAGCCTCACCGTGCTTTGGCCTCAATCCTGAAACGCCTCAGCCTGCACCGAGGGCCATGGACGGCGAGGCAGAGGGCGGTGAAGTCATCGCCGTCGCGCCGACCAGCGAAGAGCGTCAGGCCGCGCTGCGACGCGCCGCGCAGCACGCCGTGCTTCCACTCCTTTTCGGTGCGGTCACTGGGGCGCTCTGGCAGGTGCTGGTGATGCCTCAGCTCGGCCCGACACAACTTCCCAATCCGGTTCACGGGGCCCTCTTCGTGGCGCTTCTGTGCTCGCCCTTGGCTCATCGATCGTTGGCCCGTCGGCCGATGGACGAGTGGTGGGAATACGGTGTCGGTTGGGCAGCGGTGGCCGTGCCGCTGAGCGTGGTCTGGACCATTCCCGGGCCTCAGGCCCTGTTGTGTGGTGGTTACCTGCTTGGGGTGCTGTGGATGAGCATCACTTCGGCGTGGTCCATGGGTCCAAAACCGCCGTTTCGTCTTGCCATGTGGCACATGATGGGCGTCGGGGTTGGGGCGCTTCTCGGTGCCATTTTTGGATTCGGTTGGGCATGACATCTCGACGTGTCATGTTCATGTGTCGTCTGACCATGTTCCGCCATGGTGCAAGGCCCGGCCTGGTTTGACCGGCTTGCTCCGAAGGGTAGCCTGGGGCGTTATGCCGTAGCAGGTGTGTTCAACACCGTCATTTTCGCCGTCATGCTCGTCGTCCTTGGCTGGGTGAGCGGCGTGACGCGCGATCAATCCGAAGCTTGGGCCGTGGTGTGGGGCATCGCATGGATGGGCTCCAGCGTTGTGGCACATTTTGTTCACCGCGAATTCACCTTTTTGCCTTCGACCAACCTCGCCTATTCTGCATCGACAGCGCTGCCCATCTACACATTGGCGTTCCTCGGATCTTCAGCGACCTTCGGTTTATTCCTCGAATTCACCACGTGGTACATCTGGTTCATCACCACCATCAACACCGGGGCTTGGGGCATCACACAGTGGCTGATGAACAGGACGGTCATCTTCCGGCATGACCGGGCGGTTCGGATGGCGCGTGCTCAGGAAGAGTAGGATTCCTCTTCGTTGGGGAAGTCCTTCGAGCGCACGTCGGCGCAATACGCCGTGATGGCGCCTTCAATCGAGTCGGCGAGGTTCAGGTAGCGCCTGAGGAAACGCGGTGAGAAGTCCATGGTGATGCCAAGCATGTCGTGAAGCACGAGCACTTGGCCATCGACGTCAGGACCTGCGCCGATACCAATGACGGGGATGGACAATTCCTGTGCCACGCGGGCAGCGAGCTCGCGAGGAATCTTTTCCAGCACCAAGGCAAAACAGCCCGCTTCTTCCAGCAAACGAGCGTCAGCGAGCAATTTCTCAGCTTCTTCGTCTTCCTTGGCCCGCACGGTGTAGGTTCCAAACTTGTAGATGGACTGGGGTGTTAGGCCGAGGTGGCCCATGACCGGAATGCCCGCGGTCAAGATGCGGCGGATGCTCTCCACCACTTCCGAGCCACCTTCGAGTTTCACGGCATGTGCCTCCGCTTCCTTCATGATGCGAATCGAGGAGTCCAGGGCTTGTTTGGAGTTGCCTTGGTAGGAGCCAAACGGCAGGTCGACCACAATGAGGGCGCGGTCCACGGCACGCTGCACGCACTGAGCGTGGTAGATCATGTGGTCGAGGGTGATGGGGACTGTGGTCACTTGCCCGGCCATCACGTTGGAGGCAGAATCGCCGACCAAGATGACGTCCACACCGCCCGCGTCAACCAGCTTCGCAAGGGAGTAGTCGTAGGCGGTCAGCATGGTGATTGGTTCGCCCGCACGCTTCATTTCCTGAAGGGTGTGGGTCGTGACTTTTCGGGCCTCTGCGTGAACGGACATGGCGGGAACCCGGAACGCCGTGGGTGGGTTCCGACTTCAAGCCACCCCTGCGCTCAGCCTTCGTCTGCCACGCAGATGTTGATCGCTTCGGAGAAG
>PCBQ01000025.1 GCA_002731395.1 Methanobacteriota archaeon | reverse complement strand
CGTTCGCAACCAATGGACAAAGCTCCAACCGAAACTGTCCGGCTTTGTGGACGCATGGGGCGTGAACGTGCCTGCCTTGCTGTCGATGATGGAACCTTACGCAGAAGACGCCGAAGGATGCACAATGAGCCAAGAAGGACTTCAGCTTCCAATGCACTTGGAGGATCGGCATGACTGAACCGCCACGCGGCTTCTTGGAACTCGGTGCGACCGAGGTGGGCGGAGAGGCCGCGAGGGGTGCACGAACAGGAGCTTTGGTGATGGCCGCAGGTGGGGCGCTTTGCCTCCTCCTCGCCTCCTCCGCCGGTTTCCTCCTGGCACCCGGCGTGCTCGGTCTAGGCTTTGCTGTCGTGTTATGGCGACGCAGCCACCACCTGAGGGACCTTCCATTCGCCGTAAACGCAAACCATCCATGGGTCCTTGATGACGCCATGGGCTTGGCCGAAGTGGCCATCCGAGCCGGCGACGGCACGTGGAAAGAATTGGGTGATTTCAGACTGAAACTCCACACGGACCCGCTTCTCGGCGAACCGCTGGTGGTGGAGGACCAGGAACCTTGGGACACCGTGGTTCGTTGGCCCGCATCGTCGCGCGCCCGTTTACAGCGCTGGCTGGCCACCGGCAACACCGCACTGGCTCTCCGTGATGCAGTAAACGGCCATGATGAACAGGCAGAAGAACAGCGGCGGCGTTCTGCGGGAGAGACGGAACTGTTGGCCCGCGAGTGGCCTGAAGAGGAGGAGGCCCTCGAGGATGGCTCAGCCCTTTCCCGTTGGCTCGAGACGGCTCGCTCGTCAAAGTGAGCAGAAGTGCAGGAAGGCGCGTCTCCCTCCCTTCATGTTCATAATCTGGAAAGGAGGACCCCTCGATATGACAGGGGCAAGTTGGAGGTCTGGATTGGACCACCTCGCCCCAAAACAGGCAGAAATGCTACTCGGAACCTCGCTCTCGCGCCGCTTTGTCAGCCTCCCGATGTGGCTGAATCATCCTGCCAACGTTTCGGGCTTCTATGGCATCCTCATCGCCATGGCGCTCTTGTTGCCGTACAGGGTCTCCTACGGCGACGCCATTTGGTGGCCAACATGGATTTTCCACGCGTCTTTGCTCATCGCAGCATGCATGTTGCTCGGCTTTGCTTCCCTCATCATCGCTCGCTTCTCCAAGCGCCCGCCCGTGGCCCCTCCACGAACCGTGCTCTACACGATGCCCTTCGTTGGCCTCGCGGTTCTTGGAGCCAACATCACCGAGTTGCTCACCCTCCCAGCCGCAGTGGTGTGGTTCCTACTTTTGCTCCCAGGACCGCTGTATGTGCACCTCAGCTGGGCCCCGAGGTGGCGTTTGCTCTGCCGACTTGAGGACGGCTTAGATCCCTTCGAAGACGTGGACATCGAGCCGGTGGAAACCGAAACCGACATGCAGGCCATCGTTGAGGACGACGACGACCTCAAGGACGTTCTGGATACCATCCTCTCCGAGGAAGAATGAGGTCAAATCAGGCCTAAGTCTCCACCGACGCGCTCGAAGATGCGCAAAACGTCGTCCAGGTCATCGCGGGTGAGGCCCGCAGACATCTGGGTTCGGACGCGGGCTTTGTCACGCGCCACCATTGGGAACACGATGGCGCCGGCCATCACGCCCTCATCAGCAAGAGCGGCGGAAAGGGCCTTCGCGGTTTTCGATGGACCGCACATGACGGGAATAATCGGTGTCTCGGAAACGCCCGTGTCGAAACCCATGCTCTGAAGTTCCCCACGGAAGTATGCCGTGTTCTCCCACAAGCGCTGATGATGCTCAGGCTCCTCTTGCAGCACCTGAATCGCGGCCTTCTGAGCTGCGGCGACCCCGGGCGGCTGTGAGCCAGAAAGCAGCCACGAGCGCGAGTGATTCAACGCATGCTGGCGGCTGAGTTCGGAACCGGCGAGAATGCCTCCCTGAACACCCAGTGCTTTGGAAAACGAGCCAACCTCAAACTCCACTTTTCCGTGGACGTTGAAGTGGTCAACAATCCCACGTCCACCTTCGCCAAGCACACCCTCGCCGTGGCAATCGTCAACCATGATCATGGCGTGATGCTCTTCAGCCAAGGCCACAATTTCATCGAGGGGAGCGATGTCTCCGTCCATCGAAAAGACGCCGTCGGTGATGATCAGCTTACGTTCGGCCGCCTTGTTAGCGATGAGCACCTCCTCCAGTGCGCCCATGTCGTTGTGTGCGTACACCGCGCGGCTGGCTTTGGTGAGGCGAACGCCATCGATGATTGACCCGTGGTTCAATTCGTCGCTGATGATCAAGTCCTCTGAACCACGGACGAGGCTCGGAATCAACCCAACGTTGGCCGTGTAGCCTGCTGAGTAGATGAGCGCTGCTTCTGCACGCTTGAAGGCCGCCACTTCCTTTTCCGCTTCAAGATGAAGGTCCATGGTGCCCGCGATTGCTCGGACCGATCCGCTGCCTGCTCCGTAAGTCTTGGTGGCTTCAACCGCCGCATCAACCACTTTGGGGTGGGTGGTGAGGTTGAGGTAATTGTTGGCGGAGAGCATGATGGTGGGCTTTCCATCCATGCGGCAACGAGGTACGCTTGGTCCTTCGAGGGTCGGGGGCTCCCAAAGCAACGAGCGTTCTGCGAGTTCGTCGTACCTGGCTTTCATCCACGAGAGGTCACCTGGCATACCAATCCCATACCCCCCTGTTCGCCCGGGTTCTTGAGCATCCCGCAGCCACCGTACAGAAGCGATGCACGGCTTGAAGAGGGGAAGGCTTCCCGCGGAGGCATGGACCTCTCTGGATTGGTGGGGAGCGGCCTCGGCCGCGCGCAGGTGTTCATGGCGCAGCCGCATTACCAGGACCAGTTTCGTGGTCTGCTCGGTGCAACGGCTTGGCCGGGCACCCTGAACGTGACCGTTGAAGGAAAGGACTTGATCGATTACATCGCGCTCCGTCAACGAGCAGGCCTTGACACCTTGGACGTAAATGACGATGTGCGCGACGCTGCCAAGGCCGTGCACACCTCGGACTTCGGCCTACATCGCATCCGGGGATTCCTTCGAGACGGCGTGTCGTTTGGCGGAGCCAGCGCCTTCCTCGCAACGATGACGGCAGGCGAGGAATCAATCCGGTGTGCTGTGCTGATTCCCGACCTGACACGCCACATTGACGTGGTGGAAATCATTTCCAAGGAATTTCTCCGTGAGCGGCTGAACCTCGAGGACGGTGCCCGCGTCACCTTGACCCTCACCACGTCATGACCAATGGAGGCGCCCCAGCGCCGACCACTCATGGTGCAATAAGGCCTCGATTTCAGCTGAAGCGGCGGCGCTCCAGCGACGGCGCATGGTGCGCTCAGCACCTTCCGCTCGGGTCGGTGTTGCCTGCCACGTCATCGTTCGCTCTTGGCTTTCGACGGTCGGCAGGGTGTTCCAAACCACGTCCCAAAGAATGAGCCACTCAGCCGGAGCAACGCCGAAATCCACCGAAACCTCCGGCCGGTGGAGCGCATCACGGACCTCATCGTAGTCCAAGCGCCCAAGTTCCATGCTGTGCACCGCCATAGCGATTCGACGCACTTGATTCCAAAGGAAGGAATGCCCGATGATCTCGAAGCCAACGGTACGCCCCCCAACGGTCCAAGGTGAGGCAGAAACCACCGTTCGAATCGGGTTCTTTCCCTCTTCCATTCGAGCAAAGTTGCGGACGTCATGGGTGCCGACAAAGAGATCAAGGTGGCGTTGAAAACGCTCCAGATCGTCTGCCCACCAGCCTTCCATGCCTTCGAGGCGGTACTTGTAGACGCGATGATCGGCCAAACGAGGATTCCAGCCCTGTGGCACTTCTGTGGCGTCGAGCACCGCAAGATGGTCAGGCAATCGGTCGGCCATCGCCCGAACCAATTTCCGGTCACCGATTTTCTCGTAGAGGTCACGGTCCAAGGTCAGCAGACCTCCGTTCCGGCGTACGTTGACGCCCGCATCGGTGCGGCTTCCGAGAATCATGGTGTGCTCCTCGGCATTCCACCACCCGAGCGAGCGCAAGACGCGCTGGAGTTCACCTTGAACCGTCACGACGTCGGGTTGAATTTGGCTGCCATGGAAGGCGTTACCAAGGTAGCCAACCCGCAGCGCGAGATGGACGAGTTCGCCCATCGTCCAACAACCTCAGGCGTCCTCAAGAAGTGACTTGACGTCCTCGGCGCTGAAGCCCAAGCCACCAATGGACCAAAGCAGTGCTTGCTTGAGCCATGGCTGGCTGATGTCCGAGGTTCGCTCGGGATCGACGACCTCGATGCGGTCAACGAGGTTTCGTGCAGCGTTGTACAGGCGGTCATCGTACGGGATGTCGGCCATCTCAAGACGGGTCGCGTAGCGCTTGAACTCCTTCACGGCCACAGGAATGCGGTTGCATTCAAGGGCAAAGTCTGCGAAATCGGCGATGTACTCGTCGTTTTCCTCGTCAAGTTCCATGGCCTTCTTGTACGCCATCATGATTTTCCCGCCAGGAACGACATCTTCCTGGGCCTCCATGTTCAGCATGTTGGCAAATTCGGCGAAGGTGTGGTGCACCGCAGCAACTCCACGGTGTTCACCGCGCAGGGCATCAAGCATCTCAACGGCGCCCTGAAGGTCACCTTGGGCGAATGTGTCAAGGGCAGGTCGAAGCAGGTCGTCGGACATGGTGGGGGCCTCCACCCCGACGGGGTGGGGCCTGCTCTTCAAGGCCTCGGCTCAGTCTTGGGTCAGCGCAGCCTTGAGTTCGTCAAGTTGGCTGGACTGGCTGTGCTTCTTGTGCAGCTCGTTCAGGAGTTGCTTCGTGTCCTGCCAACCACGCACGTTGTAGAAGCAGAGTTTGGGATCGGGNTGGACCGTGGTNACGGTGCGTTGGTAGGTGATCAGGGCCAAGAGCCGACGNATCACGCTTTTCCCTGCCTTCTCCGCGTTGGTGTCGTCTTCGTCGGNCTTCATGGACTCGGGAGCAGAGGAAGCGGCGGCCACACCACGCGTTTCTTGAGCCAAGCCGATGCCAGAATCGGTCAGAAGAGAAATGGTCGCAAATCCGAGCACGGTGCCAAGCATGGAACGCTCCACAAGCACCTCAGAGATCTTCTCGAAGAGGATGCGACGGTGGCCGCGGACAAGGAGGAAGCGGTGGTCAAAGATGACTGCATCGCTGGTCACAGCGTAATGGAAGGACCGCTGATAGAGTGCGGTCAACACAATAAGAGCTCCCGAAAAGAAGGCACCAGCGATCAGGTAATTGTACTCAGGCAACAAACCGCCACCGCTTCCGATGCTCGGGTAACTGTCACCGAGCAATCCTGTGAGCCAGTTGTCCAGGACCACCAGCAGGGGAGCAACGCTTGCGAGAAGCATCCACACCGTCAACCAGCGGTTCGAGGTGCTGGCGTTGAGCATCCGGTTGAACCACGTCAGGGACAGCATCACGCCCATGAAGGTCAAATCGTTGGCCAACAGCTCGAACAAGAAGGTGGACAAACCGCTCGAGTCGTCGTTGGTCAAAAGCCCAGCAAGGTTGTCGTTGAAGAAGAGCCAATGCACGCCCATCATCACCAACCCAAGGATGTAGTAACCGAAGAAGGCCATGAAGGAAGGGCGTGTGTGTCGAAGGATTTCTTCACCAGTGATGGTGCGGAATTTTTTCTCGAGGCTGGCGTTTGACTCCGCCTCGGTTTGTTCGGGGGCCATTGATTCAGCGGGCGCTGCGGGCGCATCGGTGGCTTCCTCCGTCATTGTGGCACCTGTTCGGTCTCTCGCTGAGAACGCCATGAACGTTTCCACGATACGAGATTGAACACAGTGGGCTTACGTCCACATGTGGCCCGCCGTCAGTGCAGCAATCCCCACGCGTGCTCAGCGTTGCCTCGAATCCATTCGAAGTCCGCTTCCGTCCGCACGCCTTGTTCATCCTCGAGGCGGAGTCGACGGACTTCGAGTGGATATTCGTTGTAGGTGAGGTGGCTTCGCAGGCCCGCGCGAGTGGGCTGATCAAAGGTCCAGTGGGCTCGGGCCAGTGCAGCGACCTCAAGATCAACAGAAACCCGTCCGTTCCACATGCGGATGGAGAACACAGGGAGGTCACCTTCGTTCTCCTTGCCGACGACCACGCGACCAAAGCGTTCGGTGTGGCCACGGGTTTCATCGTGCAACAAGCCGCCTTCGCTCAGCGCCACGTGTCCGACATCGCGGGACGTCCAAGCACGGTCGTCAAGCGAAGTGAGGGTTGGTGATGCATGGGGAAGGAACCAGTCGATGTATGAGCCGTCTGAAAGATGCAACACGCCCCAGTACCAGGGCACGGATGGGGCCTGTACCTTGACCTTCTGGAAGTAGGCAGTACCTCGAACCTCTGTTCCGTCGATGTGCCCTTTTGCGGTGGTGCCATGCAAACGAAGGATGTCGTATCCGAGCCCTGCTGCGTACGTGGCGGTGGCTTCGCGGGCCGTGGAAAGCCGTTCCGAAATCGGCTCGAGCCTCAGGTCCAACGCCGAGAACGGTGCATCCTCTGGCATCGGGTTCAGGGTCAACCAGAAGCCTGAGCCGTCATCTTCGAGGCCCATGCTGTAGTCTTCGTCAAGCAGCGGTACGACAGCACCTGCTCCGCGACCCGGCGTGACCTTGCCTGGCCATGATGGGTGGCCGCCGGGGAGCACGACCATGCTGCAGCGCTTCGCCAAGACCGCATCGTGCATCACTTGACCGTCAAACCACCACGCGCAGACCATACCATCGAGCGACATGCCGCCGTGTGCATCCACACCCGGCCGGCCTTCAGGGCGCCACGTCTGACCGTTGACCTCGACGCGCGGTGCGTCTTTGGTGGACCAGAGCGTCATCAATTGCTTGCCTGTGGGACGACCTTCCTCGTCTTCGAGCATCACGAGCCACCACCACCAATCCCACGTCAAACCACGGATAGGGGGACGCTGATCAAGGCGCCACAACCCGCTGAGGTCACCAAGGAAATGCGAAGGCTGCATCAGGCGATCTCCTTGCCTTTGAACAACGATTGACCGACCACCCAGATGACGCTGGCCTGGAAGAGGAGCACAAGAACGGCCACGGCCATGTTGGCCGTCGGTGACATGTCAAAGGGTGCTTCCGATGCCAAGAATGCCAACGGTTCACCGGGTGCAACGAGTTGATTGGACCAAATATTGTAATCCGTGGTGTACGCAATAAACGCGTCCTGGTCAGGCCATGACAGCGCCGTGGCCGCATCGATGATCGACAGGCACCACCCAATGACCGAGACGCGAAGCAGCGGTGAGGATGGAAGGCCCATCGAGAGGAAGGCCATGCCAAACTCCCATGCCGCGAAAGGAATGGCGAGAACGATGCCGTACTTCCACATCACGCCGAGCGACATGAACAGCATGCCGTAGACGAGCAGGGCAAGCCACGTGGCCAAGAGGATTGACAGCCAAATGCCAAGATCATCAAACCGGAAAAAACCGTCTCCCGGTGCGGCTACACCTGTCACAACGGCCGACAAAATCACCACGATGGCGCTTGCAGGCCAGACCAGCGTGAGGTAGCCAAGCATCCGGTACAGGAGCACTTCGCCACGAGCGATGGGTTTCGCGAGAAGGAAATGCATCGTCTCAGAGGTCATCTCACCACGAATGAGGCCGGTGGCCAGAAACAGCGGGAGGAAGATGCCAAGCAAGAACACGACACCGAGTTTGCCGTAACCGAGCAGGAAGGCGCGATGTGTGGCTTCTTGGATGAACGCCTCTTCATTCGGGTCCTCGTCCACCCCATTGTCCCAGAGGATGGTGGTCGAACCAAACCAATCCTTGCGTAAAATGGCATCACAAATTACGCCGTTGCCGTTGTTGTCCTTGGCACCATCAGGTCGGTCCGCTTGAAGGCAATCACCGTCGTCATCCGTGCCCATGGTGGTGGACGTGGCGTCGGAGACGGCGGGGAAATCTGGCCCGTCCTCGTCGAACAGTCCGTCGCCGTCGTTGTCCACGGACTCGATGGGGTCGTTCATGAAATCGATGTAGAAGAGCAACACGGTGCTGAGCGCGACAAGGCAGGAGACGAGGACGACCCATGTCGAGAGCCGCGTGCGGTATTGCCTCAGCGTGAATTCGGCGACGGCGGTCGCCTTCCGGTCGAGGCTGCTCCAGGCTTTGGTCGACGATGACATCAGCGTCCACCTCCGCCAACAAGATGGCCGATGACCGATTCGAGGTCATCGTCCGGATTTTCGATCTTCGTCACTTTGAACCCACCTCCGATCAGCAAGGCAGGCAGGTGCTGATGGACGGCACCAAGATCGTGGGTAAGGACATCCACCACGCCTGACGAGGGAATCATCACGCCGTGGACGTCGTCCATGTCGATGATCGCTTTCGCGAGACGCTTTGCCTCATGGCAATGGATGTGGATGCGGTGTGGAATGCGGTCGAGCTGTTCACGGATGCCGTGAACGTTCCCGAGGGCCAGCACCTGGCCACGGTGAAGCAGCACGATTTGTTCCGTGATGCGTTCAATCTCTCCAAGAATGTGGCTGCTGACCAGCACGGTGCGTCCCATTCGGCCAAGTTCCCTGACCACGTTCATGATGGTGGTACGGGCCAAAGGATCGCACCCGGTGAGGGGCTCATCGAGCACGATGAGATCGGGGTCATTGACCAACGCATGGGCGATTTTCACGCGTTGGCGCATGCCCTTCGAATACCGCCCAATTTGGGTGTGCATCACCTCCTTCAGGTTCACGAAATCGAGCACACGCTCTGCCTCGACTTTGGCTTCGTCCCGGGTGAACCCATGCAGCCGTGCGAAGGTGGTCACGAAGTCAAAGGCGGTCATCCAATCGTGCAACTTCTCCGATTCTGGCACGAAACCAACCCGGCCGTACGGCGTGGGGTCTTGCCACGGGTCGATGCCGAAAAGGCGAACCTGGCCCGTCGTCGGTTTGCATCGACCCATCAGGAGGTTGAACATGGTCGATTTCCCGGCTCCGTTCAGGCCGAGAATGCCCGTCACTCCGCCAGAAATGGCCAGATTGATTTGGCTGAGCGCATGGATGCGTCCGTAGGTTTTCCCGACGCGATCAAAGACCACGGCTGGGATTTTTTCCGGGACCGTTTGATGAGCCGGCTCCACGGCAGGTCCGACCTGACTAAGGTCTGGCATCATTCTCGGGTCACCTCCATGCTGGCAACGCGGTTCGCCAGCAGATAGAGCGAGAGCACGTTCATCCCCACCACCGACGCCAGCGACCACGTCCAAGGAATCTCGTAATTCGATTCGGTGCCGACCAGGGCTTGCCCAACGTTGGCCAAAGCATCGTAAGGCGAGAAGAGGTAGAGCACGTCCTGCTCGAAGATGAGCGCAACAAGGAAGGCAACAGATTTCGACCCGAGAACCAAAGCAAGCAAGCCAATGGCGGGAAAGAAGCCGTTGGTGGACACGCTGGACATCGCCAAACCGAGGGACGTGTAGGTCACGACGAGAAGCATGCCGGCTGCTGTGGCCCCAAGCAATATGGGGAAGGTGTCGACGATCCACGCCCAACCGCGCCCCATGGCCAGCACCTCGACGGTGTAGTAGACGAACAAGCTGAACACGCAAAGAATGAACAGGACCGTCGCTGCGGCGAGGTATTTCATGGCGACGTAGTCAAAACGCGTGATTGGCCGGCTGAAGTACAGCGCCGACGTGCCGTTCAAGCGGTCCTCGGAGATCATGGTGCCAACGATGAGGGCCGTGACCACAGGGTAGTAGAGGACGTTTCTCGGAAAGAAGCCCAGCACGTGGGCGTACAGACTGTCCCTGCTGACCATGAAGACTTGACCCAAGCCATCTCCAAACAACGAGCCGAGCAGCACAGGGAAAATGTCCCCAATCGATCCGATGAGGACCAGCACAAGGTAGACGCGTACCAAAATCGGCCAGGGCCGATGGCCGCTCTTGACCAGACCGAGCATGTGGTGCCGATACACGGCGTAGTTACGCGCCCATCGTGGATTCAACGTCCCTGTCCAAGGCAGATAGGTCTGGGTGAAGACCTGTCCGCTCGCCCCGGGTTTCGCGACGCTGGCTTGACCCGTATCGTCTGCAGAGTATGCGGCCTCAATCCTCGACGCCCCAGTCACAGGTGAGGCTTCGTCGAAACGAACGTCCTCGTTCGTTTGTTCGACCGCCGCTTCTTCAGCCGGCTCCTCGGTCATCCCATGCCACCTCCGGCGAGTAAATCTTCACTGGACTTGACGTCATGGCCAAGGCGTTCCATGATGGCGATGAACAGGTCTTCGAGGGAAGCCTCGTACGTGTGGAGACGACGAACCTGTGCTCCGGTGGACGCGGCCACTTCGAGCACCTCTCGAGGCACATCGTCCCGGTCGTCAGCGACGCGCATAATGCGCCCCTGACGTCGGACGCGCAAGCCTCGGTCGAGCATGCCACGTTCCATGGCGTCGGCCGCACCCCACACGTGCACTTCATACTCCCTATCAATGGCCTTCAGGTCCTCGATTTTGCCTTCCGCGACCAGACGGCCCTTGTGGAGCAACACAATGCGCTCGCAGACCTGCTCAACGTCGTCCATCAGGTGGGATGCCATCAACACGCTTCGCTGACCGTTTCGCACCGTCGTGTCAAGCGTCTGAAGCATGAAATCGCGTGCGGCTGCGTCCAGGCCGTTCGAAGGCTCATCGGCGATGATCATCTCGGGGTCGTGCACGATGGCACAAGCGAGTTTGGTGGCTTGCCTCATTCCTGTGGAATACCCGTCGATTTGACGGTACCGCTGTTCACCAAGTCCAACGTATTCGAGGCATTGGTGGGCCCGCTGCATGGCCACAACGGGGTTCATGCCGAGCAATTCACCGGCGTATCGAACCTGATGGATGCCGTCCATGCGTGGATCCAACGCCTCATACTCCGGCATGTAGCCAATGCGCTGCCTGATGCTTGGCCCCTCAGTTCGAATGTCATGGCCTAAGACATGGCCTTCACCTGACGTCACTTGGATGAGCCCAAGGAGTGTCTTGAGCAGCGTTGATTTCCCTGCACCGTTCGCACCAAGCAAGCCAGTGGCGCCTGCTTTGATTTGCAAGTCAAGTGCGTTCAGCGCGACGTGTTCTCCGTAGGCCTTGGTCAGCGCTTTCGTGTGCACAATGGGTGCACGCCCCTCGACCATGCGACGCCGATGGCGTGGAGGGCCTTTCAACCCGACCCCGTCATGCGCTTAAGATGAGGGTTGCAGGCCACCCCGTACACGCACCGCAATGCCCTTCCGCATCGCCAAAGCCTCCTCCGAGGTGCATTGGGCCACCCCGTGCGCGATGAGGTCTCCAGTCGGCCCGAGCACCAAGCACGTGATGCCCGGACGAAGCTGCGTGGACGCATGGAGGATGAAGCCGTGCATGACGTTGCGTCCAGCGCCAACAAAGGGCACTGCGTCCTCGGACACGGTGACGGTTGCGGGGGCTGCGTCCTCCTCAAGGCCAAGAGCATGCAGGACCAGTGCGCCCTCATCGGTCAGCGAGAGACCTCCGTTCCCGAGTCGGGGCGAGAGGATGTGTCGGCCTCGGCTGTCCCTGACGTTCCGCACGCGACCCGTGCTGCTCATCACGAAGGTCGCCGAACCGACAAACTCCGTGGCGACGGAACGTTCCAAATTCAACTCAAGCATGCTCTTGTCCACGGCTTGGGCGCGGAGCAACACGAGTTCGACGTCAGCCAGGCCCTCTTGGTTCGGCGCGACCCTTGGTTGAAGCCCTGCGTCCAGCAAGGCTGCATCAAACGCCTCACCGACGCTTTCAGCACGGAGGTTGACGGTGACGAAGTGCCGATGGCCGAGGTGCAAGCGTGCCATTTCACGGCGCACCCAAGCATGATCGACCGGTCGGCGCCAGAGCCATTCCGGCCCCTCGACGTGCGCGAAAGGTTGCAGGTCTTCGAACGACCATGGCACGAGGCCGATTGGGCTGAGCACCAGCACCTCGAGGTCGGGATTGGCAGCGTAGGCCCGCGTCACGTGGGTCCCCACGCGGTCGCGCCACGGTCCGGGAGCGCCATGCAGGATGACCACCGCACCATCCTCCGAAGCCGGCCTCCACGCACGGTGAAGACGGCGACGTGAGGCGACGACAGCAGGGCGAACGAAGGTGTCCTCTCCGGCCCAACGCAAAGCGCCCTGTCCGGGCGTGTTTTGTGCTCCAACGACCCAATCCCACGCCGATTCCCAATGGCCACGGTCTGGCGATGTGTCGCTGGCCGCTGCTCGGTCACTCATCAACAGATGCTCGGCCGCAGGAATCGGTGCGGTTCCTCGGGCAGGTGAGGTGGACAACCAAAGGAACGCTTCACGAAGCGCCGGATGCGCATGGCTTCGGCGCTCAGCGCGTTCCCAAATTCGACCCTCATGAACGGCTTGTCGGCATGCAGCAAGTTCGGCCAAGGTCACTTCAAGGTTGAACCGAGACAGCACCACCATGCGCTCGTCATCCTCCATCTTCCGAACGGTCTCGGGTGTGAGCGCGGCCACACATGGCATGAGCACCGGCCATTCCCTAAGGTCCGCCAAGTGCACGGTGCCTGTCGGTGTCAACAGCCGGCCGTCTCGGGCAAACAGCGCGTAAGCGGCTGAATCGAAGAGATCTGCGCCCAGAGCGATGAGCATGGGAAAGAGCATCGGATGTCCGCAGCCAAACATGTGAACGGGGCGGTCAGGAGGAAGCTCAGGCGCCGATGCGAGCATGACTCGCGCCAAATCCGCGTAGCGCTGCTGCTCCATGACCGGTACAATCCCACCGATAGGGTGGACGCTGAAGGGATGGGCCGCCATGCCGCGCGCGCTCATGCGACGAAGGTCAGGATGCAATCCGCCCTGAATGGGACCGTTCAGCATCGTCGAGCCTGCGGCTGCAAGGCTCGCTTCCGCGCGTTGTGTGGTTTCCACCACTGCTTCATGCACCTCATCTCGCGTCATGTCTGGACGGGTGAACACGTCAAGCATGGTGGCGACGTCAACACCAATGTCCCGTTGGAAGGTCACGATTTCTTCCACGCCGACCTCAACGTCTCCGTAAACGTAGGCTTGGAAGGTCCCGGAATCGGTCATGATGGCTCCAGGATAGTCCAGAAGATGGTGCACCCCGTGTTCCAGGGCATGTTCACGCAGGCGTTCATGTTTCCAGATGATGTAGCTGTTCGTGATGAGCATCTCGATGCCGTATTTGTCCCACATCTCGCGTGGCTCGATGGTGCGTAGGTTGGGGTTGATCACAGGCAGGAGTGTTGGGGTGGTCACCACCCCATGCGCGGTGGACAGGGCCCCCACGCGCGCTCGTCCATCGCGTGCCTTGACCTCAAATCGGCCCACGTGCGCCTCACGGGCAGCTCCCGGGTCTTCCCGTGTCCCCTCGCGCCACGCCGCCATGGTCCGCCTACCGCGCCTTGTGCTTCAAAGGGTCCCATCGCCCCGAAGACCAAGCCGTGCCGCCAAGCGACGGTGTGCGGTGTTCTCCACGGCGCCCAAGTGTCCGCTGATGGTTGCTCTGGACACGCCGATTTCAGTGGCCACGTCGGCCAATGTGCACTTGCGTGGACGTTCGTAGTACCCCAGCCTCCACGCGGTGGTAAAAGCGTGCATCTGGTGCTCGGTCAATCCGGCAAAATCGTCGTTTTCTTGTTCCGTAAGTCGCACCACAGACACCGTTCCACTGGGGTTCCACGACTGGAAGCCTTTGACCATCGCACTGCACCCTGCGGGCGTCCCACGGACGATGATGTTCGCACCTGATGCGCCGATGGAAGAGCCAGGCGCCACGACAGCGTTCCAAATGTCCCGCCCGAGTTTCAGCAATTCGTGAGAATTTTCCACCAAAGCCGTGACGAGTAGGCGACCGCCCACGACCTCCTCTCCAATGACCTCGATGAGCCGGAACCAAGGCACGCGGTCAATGTCTTCGACCGCCATCCCGTCAGCGAGCGTCAATTGGAGGACGTAGACAATCGTGTTTTGTTCGTAATTGCGGCTCACGCTGGCCATCAACACGGCTTCCTGACAAATCGAGACCTGATCTCTGAACTCCGATTGTGCAATGGCGTGCGCGGGATAGCGCAGCCGTACTTCCTTCATGCCAGCCACCAGCCTTGTTCTTGATTTGGGCTTGTCACCAACGGTCATTCACCGATCCAGTCGAGCAAACGACGGTGCGCGATACGATCGACCTCTCGCAGATGGCCGCTGATGGTGGCGTTTGAGACGCCCGCGGCTTTGGCAATCTCGCTCAGAGCACATGCCCGTGGGACGTCGAAATAGCCCATGGACCAAGCCAGCCGAGCCGCTTGGATTTGCTGGGGGGTGAGCCCAGCATCCGCGTCGTGGTCCGCATCGCCAGAACGGACCACGGCAACGGTACAACGGTCGTTCCACAGACGGAAAGCGGCCACCAGGGCTTGGCATCCATCGCTCGAGCCGCGAAGGACAATCTCTGCTCCTCGCCGCCCAATGCGGGTTCCGGGGCTGATGATGGCGTCCTCCACTTCAAGCGGGATGGTCACAAGGGGATGGGTAAACCGGACGATGGCGTAGTGCGCCTCACCGATTTGTGTGGTCTCGGAGCGAACGACCTCGTCAATCTTCAGCCAGGCAATGTCGTCAATGTCCTCGAAGTTGGTGCCGGGTGTCAAACGTAACCGCACCATGACCGTCACCGCGTCGTTCGCGTCAGAGCGCCCCAGCGTGTTCAGGAGCTCGAACTCCTCAATGCGGTTCAGTTGTTGGACGAATTCGGTTCCAAGGAGCACGTCCGCCCCATAGCGAAGTCGGATTTCCCTCATGTTGTGGCCTCCACGTTCACGAATTCGACGTTTCCATGAGCCAAAATGAAGTCCCTGCCGAGGTCATCAAAACTGTCGAGCAGGAGTGTGTCAAAGCGCAAGCGATGCACCTCCGGATCGGCTTCTAGATCGGATTTGATGCCCTCTAAGGTTCCGGGAGCGGCGCCACACGAAACGCACGCTCCGGTCAAATCCAAGACGAGATCGAGGCCTTCTGGAGTAACCTCGCATTGTGTGGCCTTGATGCCACCTCCGTGCCCGTCAAGCGCAGCACGAACCGTGCCAAGCCGTGCCAACAATGCCGGTACGAAGTGGGGCGATCCAACCGCATCTGAAAGCGGAAGGTTCCGGAGGCGTTCCTCCTCCTGCGGATCCAGCGACGCCGTCAACCGTTTGTTGGCTTCCTCTTCCAAGGATGCCTTGGCTTGAGCGGCATACATCGCCACCAAATCCTCCGCGTCCATGAACGGCGCATGTTGACATCACCTTAGAACTCGCGCCCGATGTGGGTCTGATGAAACCATCCGCTTCATAAGACCGGGCTTAGACCACAGTCTATGGCCGGCGGACTGCTTGACGTCAAAGGCCTCCACGCCACTGTCGAAGAGACAGAAATTCTTCGTGGCGTGGACCTGACCATCAAGGCCGGTGAAGTCCATGCCATCATGGGCCTCAACGGAGCGGGCAAGTCCACCCTCGCCTCGGTCATCATGGGACATCCGGCTTACGAGATCACAGACGGCCAGATTCACTACGACGGCCAAGACTTGACCGAACTCGAAGTCCACGAACGCGCTCGCGCCGGCCTGTTCATGTCGTTCCAATACCCGCACGCCATCCCTGGTGTGCAAGTCGGCACCTTCCTTCGCAAGTCTGTCGCCGCCGTGCGCGGGGAAGCACCGAAAGCTCGGGCCTTCCGGCAGGAACTCCAAGCCGCCATGGACGTCTTGAACATGGATCGATCTTTTCTGAGCCGGTACGTCAACGACGGATTCAGCGGTGGCGAGAAGAAGCGGCTGGAAATCCTCCAAATGTTGCTCCTCCAACCCCGGATGGCGCTCCTCGACGAAACCGATTCTGGATTGGACATCGACGCCTTGAAGGCCGTTGCCCAAGGCATCAACAGTCTGTCCGAAGAAAGCGGCGTGCTCCTCATCACCCACTACAACCGCCTGCTCGAACTCGTGGTCCCAGACGTGGTTCACGTGATGATCGACGGACGCATCGTCCAAAGCGGCGGCCCAGAATTGGCGCAACGGCTTGAAGCGGACGGTTATGAATGGTTGATGCCTGCATCAGCATGAGGTGAGCACGTGAACGACGAAGCAAGGGACGCGGTCGGAGAGTACCGCTACGGTTTCCACGACCCCGAAGTGGCCACCATCCGCTTTGACAAGGGACTCAGTGAGCAGGTTGTTCGGGACATTTCTGCGCTTAAGGACGAACCGGAATGGATGACTGAACTCAGGGTCAAGGCCTACCACCACTTTGTCAAGCGCCCAATGCCCGATTGGGGCAATGAATCCCTGCTCAACAGCATCGACTTCGATGCTGTCACCTACTTTCTCCGATCTTCCGAAGGGACTGAGCGTGACTGGGACGATGTCCCAGATGACATCAAGCGCACCTTTGACCGCCTCGGCATCCCGGACGCCGAACAGAAGTGGCTTGGTGGCGTGACCGCGCAGTACGAATCAGAAGCGGTCTACCACAGCATCCGTGAAGACCTGGAGGCCCAAGGCGTCCTCTTCCTCGACATGGATTCTGGACTGCGCGAGCACCCGGAACTCGTCAAGCGCTTCTTCAACACCGTTGTGCCTTACACGGACAACAAGTTCAGCGCCCTCAACACCGCGGTGTGGTCCGGTGGCTCGTTCATCTACGTCCCCAAGGGCGTGCACGTGGAAATGCCGGTCCAGGCCTATTTCCGCATCAACGCGAAGAACATGGGCCAATTCGAGCGCACGCTCATCATCGCAGATGAGGGGGCCTCCATTCACTACGTCGAAGGCTGCACGGCGCCGACCTATTCCACCGATTCTCTCCACTCCGCTGTGGTTGAACTCGTGGCCATGGACGGAGCAAAAATCCGCTACTCGACCATCCAAAACTGGTCCTCCAACGTCTACAACCTCGTGACCAAGCGAGGCGTTGCTCATGCCAACGCCACGGTGGAATGGGTGGACGGGAACATCGGTTCCAAATTGACGATGAAATATCCTGCCGTGATCCTGAAGGGCGAAGGCGCCCATGCGGAAATCATCTCCGTGGCCTATGCCGGAGAAGGCCAGCATCAAGACGCTGGGTCGAAGGTGCACCACCTCGCTCCACGCACGACCTCGAACATCCTGTCGAAGTCAATCTCCAAGAACGGCGGCCGCTCCACGTACCGCGGCATGCTTCAGGTGCGTCCGAAGGCAGAAGGATGCCGCTCGAAGGTGGTCTGTGATGCCCTCATGCTCGATGCGGACAGCCGCAGTGACACCTACCCCACGATGGAAGTGGGCAACGCCTCGGCCGACCTAGAGCACGAAGCCTCGGTCTCGAAGATTGCAGGTGACCAACTGTTCTATCTTATGAGCCGAGGCCACACGGAGTCTGAAGCGATGGGCCTCATCGTGAACGGCTTCTTCGAGCCCTTCACCCGTGAACTCCCAATGGAATACGCGTCTGAACTCAACAAACTCCTCGAAATCGAGATGGAGGGAGCCATCGGATGAGC
>PCBQ01000024.1 GCA_002731395.1 Methanobacteriota archaeon | reverse complement strand
CCCCATCTCGTCGATGGCCTCGAGCACGACGCGCGTTTGACTCGCTTGATCCCAGCCGTGCTTGCGCATGTCGAGCGCGTGGACCTCCCAGCCGTGCGAGCGCAGCCATTCGGCCTTGCCGCTGTCGGGGCTGCTCCAAAGGCCGTGGGCGAAGGTCGCGCGCATGAAAGGAAGAGAAGGCGACCTGTTTTGAGGTTGGCAGTCGACGGAAGGAACGATGATATAGAGAACTATATTCTTAGAGCCATGACGACGGCTCAAAACGACGTGCTGCCAACCAACGACGTCGTACCCATTGAGTACCGAAAGCTCCAGGTGACCGGAGGCTCGACGTTCATCGTATCTCTGCCGAAGCCTTGGATTCGTGACCATGGACTTGAACGAGGCACGGTGGTCGGTGTGCAACCCCTCCCAACGGGGGAACTGCGGATCACGCCCACGGAAGTCAAACCTGTGCGCAGATCTGCCGTGGTCGATTTGGACCATCTTCCAGGCCACGCCTTGTACGACTTCCTCATTGGGTTGTACGTTTCAGGAGCGGACGCGATTTCTGTCAGGAAGCGCAAGGGCATGGGGCCACAGGAGCGGCGAATCATTCGATCCTTCCTCCGAGACACGCGTGGCATGGAGGTCGGCGAGGACAGCGAGGACGGGATGGACATCCTCTCCCTGCTGAAACCAAGTGAACTCTCGCTTCAAGTGTCGCTGAACCGCATGTATCTCCTGGTGACGTCGATCGTGGAAGATGCTGCGACCTACCTCAACGACGGCATCGAGGAGCCCCTTGACGACCTTGAGGAGCGAGAGCGGCAAATCGATGCTCGTCGCTTGCTCATCGATCGACAAGTGGCCATGGCCTTGGAATCTCCGAACATCGAACGCACCCTTGGCGTGACGCGACTTCAAGCCGTGGAACACCTCGCCATGGCGAGGGCGCTCGAGCGCATGGGTGACCACGCGAGGTCCTTTGCCAACATCGTACTGAACCATCGAGAAGGGCTGAATCCAGCGTTGATTTCCGAACCCCGTCGGCATTTGGACGTCTGGCTTGGTTCCCTTCGCACGGTCATCAGGAACATCTACGTCAAGGACGTCAATCACGTCATCGACGCAAAACGGGAGCTTGAGCAGTCGATTGAGGCCTTGGAAGCGTTTGAAGAAGGCATCATTGAGCACGGCAAAGGAAACCAGAACAACAGCGTCATCCTGTTTCGCTTTACGGAAAAGATACGCCGCCTCTGTGCCTACACCATCGACCTCTCAGAGACCCAAATCAACATGGTGATGGGCGCGTTGGTCGGCATCGACGCTTCTCGCTCCGAAACATTATGAGCCCCCAAAAACCATAGTCTATATAGTCTATATTGGTTTAGAAGGAATACCCATTCCTTCTCCGGAGAACATGGAGCCTGCCACCACCCTGTTGCTGATTGTCGCGCTCGCGGTCTGCGCCTACATGGCCTGGAACATCGGTGCGAACGACGTGGCGAACGCCATGGGAACCAGCGTCGGTTCACGAGCGCTGACCCTGAAACAAGCGGTCATCATCGCGGCCGTGTTTGAGTTCGCAGGCGCGTTCTTTGCCGGCGACGCGGTGACGGAAACCGTCCGAAAAGGCATCTTGACGGTCAATTTCGAACTCGAGATGTCCGATCCGGACAAGTTCTACGATTTGTCGCAATCCCTTGCCCTCGGTTTCGTAGCTGCCATGATGGCTGCTGCGGTCTGGTTGACGGTCGCCACGCGCATGGGTTTGCCCGTCTCGACCACCCACTCCATCATTGGCGGCATCATCGGTGTTGGCCTCATTCTCGAGGTGCAATTCGGGGAGGAACTCATCGATTGGAGCGTTGTTCGTAAGGTGGTGATGTCGTGGGTGGCTTCACCGTTGATCGGTGGCATCATCGCTTTCCTGTCCTTTGCCTTCGTCAGAGCGACGATTTTGGACGCGGAGAATCCCACACAACGGGCGAAAACACTCGCCCCTATCCTGGCACTACCCACCTTCTTCGTGTTGGGGCTCGCGCTCCTGTTCAAGGCGCTGAAGGGCTTCTTTGGCCGGCTAGAGACCTTAGGCATCATCACGTCCAAGTACGATTGGTTGCCGGTTAAGGAAGGCGGATCGTTCAACCCGTTCACACACTACTGTCCCGAAGACGTCGATGTCGTGGTGTACCCCGAGTGCGTGGACGCGGTCCATCAGGGCGCTTGGTTCCCGATCAACGCCCTCTTGTTCGCCCTCGCGATTGGAATCCTCGCATCCGTCATCCTTCACCTCGTGCTTCGCAAGGTCGACTTGGAGGCAGAAACGCGCGGTTTCAAGGGCGTTGAGCGGATTTTCGTTTGGTTGCAAATCATCACTGCAGCGTACGTGGCCTTTGCCCACGGTGCCAACGACCGTTCCAACGCCATCGGCCCCATGGCCGCGGTGTACCAAGTGCTCTCCAGCGAAACCGGGATGCTGGCGGCAAAAGCCGACATCCCGCTCTGGCTCATCCTCATCGGCAGCGCCGGCATCGCCATCGGTGTCATCACGTGGGGATGGCGCGTGATGGAGACCATTGGTAGCAAAATCACCGACATTACGCCAACCCGTGGATTCGCGGCTGAATTTGGTGCTGCTACAACCATCCTGGCCTTCTCCATGCCCTTCCTTGCCGTCCCCGTTTCGACCACACACACCCTCGTGGGTGCCGTTGTGGGTGTTGGCCTCGCAGGCGGTGCAAAGGCGGTGGACTTCCGCGTCTTTGGGAAGATCGCGGCTTCATGGGTCGCCTCCCTGCCTGCTGCAGCCTTCGGATCGGTGGTCCTGCTGGTGCTGTCTGGAGGCGATTTCCTCACCATGGTCGTGCTCGTCACGCTGGCCTTCGTCGGTGTTGCCACGGTCATGTGGCGGACCAAGGACAACGAAATTCACGTCGAGGAAGCGCTCGCCGACATCGGTGGGGACGGCGCCGCCGTGACGCCCTTGGAAATCTTCCGCGAGCACGCTACGGCCGTGACCACGACCGTGGACCGCATGCTCGAGGCCGTTGACCTCGCCATCGAGGGTGACGAGAAACTCGACGAGGCCGTCAAGGCGACCAGCGAAGCAGAACACAAGGCCGACCAACTCAAGGCGACCTTGCGTGAAGCGCTTTCGACACCGAGCATCCGCCTCATTGCGAGCACCGAAGAGAAGCTCCACATGATCACACGACAGGATCGCATTGCGGATTACGCCGAAAACGTGGCCGAACAGTTGTCATTCCGACCGCTGTTCGATGACCAGACTGCAAAGGAGAACCTGCAGGAGATGGCCCAAGCGGTTCGTGCCTGTGTCGGCGCCTACGAAGAAACCGTGCGTGCCTTGCGCGACTACGGGATGTCTGGCGAGACCAGGAAGGGAGCCAACGACGTTCGCGAGCTGATTCGAAAGGTCAACCTCCTCGAGCACGAGGCGGATTTGATTGAAGCCAAGGCAGCGGCCCACGTGTTCAGCGAAGGCGGCGGCGACCCGCTCGCCGCGGTGCACATGTACCGCGTGTTGCAGCGGATGGACGACGTGGCCAACGCCTGTGAAAAGGCGGCCAACGCCTTCCTGCCGCTCGTCAACCGATGAGCCGACCGATTGAAGAAGTCAGGCACGGCCCTCGGTCCGCCCGAGTCCGCCCCGACCGGCCTTGCCGACCGTGGGCCTGGCACTTAGGGAGGCGAAGGCCATGGGCATGGATCCGGCACTGAAAGCAACCTTGCAGAAGCAACGCTACCACATCGTCGGCGAGCACGGCGGCGTGAAGACCTGCCACTGGACCAAAGAGTCCCTTCTTCGCGACCGCGCGTGCTACAAGGGCACCTTCTACGGCGTCAAGAGCCACACCTGCATGCAGATGTCGCCCGTGGTCGACCAGTGCAACCTGGCCTGCACCTACTGCTGGCGTGAACCGCACATGGACACGCTGGAGTTGACCGACCAAGATCCGCAGGAACTGCTCTACGAATCCGTCCGTGCACAGCGCCGACTCCTGACCGGCTTCGGCGGCAACGACAAGGTGAACCCGGAGAAGTTCGCCGAAGCCCAAGACCCCAAACACGTCGCTATTTCCCTCAACGGTGAGCCGACCCTCTACAAGCGCCTGGCCGAATACATGGACCTCTGCCATCAGCACGGCATGACCACGATGCTGGTCACCAACGGCACCCTGCCCAAGGTGCTCGAAAAGTTGGACACGCTGCCCACGCAGCTCTACGTCTCCGTGGACGCGCCCAACAAGCAGGTCTTCGACGACGTCTGCCGTCCAAAGTGGAACAGCGGCGCATGGAAGCAATTCGAGAAGACCATCGACCTGCTGCCCTCTTTGGACACCCGCATCGTCTGCCGTCACACCCTGATGAAGGGCGTCAACATGAGCGAGAACCACATCCGTGAATTCGCCGCCATCGACCGCCGTGCCGATCCGGATTGGATCGAAGCCAAGGGCTACGTCTACGTTGGGCACAGCCGTGAGCACCTGAGCATCGACAACATGCCCTCCCACGAGGACATCCTGACATTCTCCGAGTCCCTCGCGCCACAGGTCGACATGCGCATCCTGTCCGAGAGCCGACCGAGCCGCGTGGCGCTGATCGGCAACGAGATGATTCCCATTCCGATCCCTGAGGCCACGATGCACTTCCCCGAGGACCTGGGTACCGCGCCGCCCGTCAAGAAGCTCAAACTCGCCACCATCAGCTGAACAACATGGTTCAAGCATGGCGCGTGAGGCCTCCTTTCGGCACCATCCGTCAACGCGTACCATCGGGTTGGATGTAGATCGTCTGGCCCGTGGACTGGTCGTAGGCGCCACCCGGTTGGAGACCCGTGTAATCCGGCACCTTCGTTTTACGAAATCAGGCACAGGCACGGCAAGTTTGAATCCGGCTGCACCGAGGCTTCACCATGAGGGCGCAATTCCACGTTGCTGTCCTCATCATGCTCCTGATGATGCTCCCGGGTTGCCTCAGCACGTCAGAGGAGACGCTTGGAGGGGTTGGAACCTACGAGGTCGAAGCCACGTGGACCACGGTTGAACTCGAAACCAAAACCGCGTTCTATGCTGACGATGAATCCGTGACCTGGTCGGTGACAGATGGCGAACTGGACCAGCAGATCGAGAACGCCGGTGGCCATGTCGTGGGCCTCGTGCTGGCCATGAGTTACCCGACCGACAGCGAGACGCCAGGAGGATTGTGCACTGGCCAGGAAACCGACGTGCCGGACATCGTGTCAGGCACCGCCACCAAGGGCGCGTGGAGCCTTGAGCAGAGCGACAGCGGCTTCGGCGAACATGAGGTCAACCTGACCTGGCACGACCAGGCCATCCTCGACGCCGGCGTCGCCACCAACCTTTCCGAACAAGAGGTGCTCGACCGCTTTGCCTTCGGCGACGAAGCCCGTGGCACCTTCGACCTGACCGTGCTGGTGGACGCACAGGCGCACAACAGCGCCTTGTGCAGCCACAGCGACGACGGCGAGGAGGTCACCACCGTGGCCAGCCTGCTCGTCATCGACCTGACCGTCACGCCCGCGGGCATGGACGACGAAGGCAGCAGCGCGTTGACGGTCGGCACCGGCGCGATTCCTGGCGTCATCTTCGCGCCCGTCTTCGTCGGCATGGTGGCGCTGGTGGCCTTCGTCACCCGGCAGCAGGACCGTTTCCAACTCCGCTTTGTCCTCGAAGAAGAGGAGGAAGAACTCGAGGGCGAGTCCACGTCCGAAGGCGTCACCATGACCGACAGTTACCGGGCCCGCGTCATCACGCTCTGCGCCCTGTACGTCGCTCAAGGCATCCCATGGGGCTTCATCACGGTCACCTTCGTGACCTTCCTGGCTGCACGCGGCGTCGGTGCAAGCGAATTGGCGCTGCTGCTCACCCTCGGCACCCTGCCGTGGTCGGTCAAGTTCCTCTGGGGCCCGGTCATCGACCGCTACCAAATCCCAGCCTATGGGCGGCGGCGGCCATGGATCCTGCTTGCGCAGACCGGGATGATGCTCATGCTTGGCGCGATGCTCTTCGTGCCCGACCCGACGAACAACGTCCGAACCATCGCCATCATGTTCCTGATCTACAACATCTTCACGTCGCTTCAGGACGTCAGCACCGACGCCCTCGCCGTGGACGTCCTGCAGCCCCACGAGGTCGAGAAGGTCAACTCGTACATGTTCACCTCCAAAACGGTGGGTGGCGCCATCGGCGGAGCAGGCCTTGGGACCATCATCGTCTTCACCGGCCTGAAAGGCGCGATTCTGCTCCAGATTCCCATCTTGGCCGGCTTGATGATCGCGCCGATGATGATGACCGAACGACCTGGCGAGCGCCGCTTCCCGTGGGAAAAGAAAACCGAAGAAGGGCCAGAAGAAGAGGACGTTGAGGCCGCGAACCAGAATTTTGCCGACATCTTCACCAAGATTCGCACCGCGCTTAGCCTGCGCTCGGCCTACCTCAGCATCGTGCTGAGCCTCACCGTGTCCCTGCACTTCCTGCTCATCCCGGTGTTGCCGCTGCTCTTCGTTCGCGAGTTGGGCTGGACGGAAGCCGGATTCAACGCCACCAACGGCGGATGGATCCTCGCCCTGACGGTGCTTGGCTACCTCGTGGGCGGACAACTCGGACGACGCTTCGGCGGCAAGAAAATCATCATCTACGCCGCGCTCGGTACGGCCTTCGTCACGGCCCTGTGGGGCGTTTCTGGCGGCCTTTGGGGCAGTACGGTCTGGATGGTCGGGGTCTGGTCGCTGAAGAATTTCGGCTGGTCGGTGGTGATGATCAACATCTACTCGCTGATGATGAAGGTCACCTGGGGCGAGGTGGGTGGCACGCAGTTCACCGGCTACATGGCGATGATGAACCTCTCCGCCATCATCGGCTACCAGTTGACCGGGCCGCTGGCCGAGCGCTTCGATTACCCCACGCTCTTCCTCATCGGCGCGGCGCTACAGACCTTGGTCATCCTCGCCGTGCTCTGGATCGATCCCGATCAGACCCGCCGAGAACTCGAAACTCCTCCCGCCATTCTGTCGGCCTAAGGAAGCCCGCGCCGACACACGAAAAACCGCGGTCGGCTTCGGCGTTGCATGAAACAGGCGCCGAGCCTTGGCGGCCTCGCTCGTCGCTTCCTTGCCTTGGGGTGCATCGCGTTCGGAGGCCCTGTGGCCCATCTCGCACACTTCCGAGAACGCTTCGTTGAGGACGAAGCATGGATGGACGACGCCACCTTTGCTGACCTCATCGCGCTGTGCCAATCGTTGCCGGGACCTTCGTCGTCGCAAACCTGCTTCGCCATCGGCGTGCTGCAGCGTGGGTGGATCGGCGGCCTTGTTGCATGGAGCTGCTTCATCCTCCCCTCGGCCATGCTGATGACCGGGCTGGCGGTGGGCATCACCTCCATGGTTGCGCTTGACGTGTCGCTGCTGCACGGGTTGGCCTTGGCCGCTGTTGCCGTCATTCTCAACGCCATGCTCGGTCTTGCTGGGACGTTGACACCAGATCGACCGACGCGAGCGTTGGCCTTGATGGCCGCGAGCGTGCTCTTTCTTGTGCCCCTGGCATGGCCGGGGTTGGCCGCCTTGGCCACCCTTGCCGCAGTGGTGCTTTGTGGCGTCATTGGTTCACGAATGAAGAGCGAGTCAACGTCTGCGGAATCTCGGGTTGAATGCACCACGGTCGGCCCCCTGACGGCTCGCGTTGCCCTCGGCCTTTTCCTCGCTGCGGCCCTGTTGCCTGGCGCCTTGCAAACCCTTGGCGTGGGCGGAGCGTTGGACCCTGCAGGTGGCCTCCTTCGCTCAGGAGCCTTCGTGTTCGGTGGAGGGCATGTCGTCTTGCCGCTGCTTCAGGCCGAGGTCGTTGAGCCCGGATGGGTGGACCAAGCGACCTTCCTCGCTGGATACGGTGGCGCCAACGCGGTCCCTGGCCCGATGTTTTCTTTCGGCGCCTTCCTCGGGGGCGTCATCGAAGCCGACGGTTGGCCAACGGCCACGCTCGGTGGGATTGGCGGAGTGGTGCTAGGCGCCGTCTTGGGCGTGGTTGCGCTGAACCTGCCGGGACTTGCCGTCGTGGTGGCCTGCCTTCCTTTCTGGGAAGAGGTGCGCCATCGGCCTTCCGTTCGGTCCACCTTGCGTGGCATCAACGCGGGCGTGGTGGGTCTGCTCGGCGCAGCCTTGCTCCTGACGGCCATGGCCGTGGGGGAGATCAGCATGAGTCGAGGCACCATCTGGTTGGTGTTTGATGGAACCTTGCTGACCGTAGCGTTCGCCCTTTTACGGACAAAACGAGCGCCTCCTTGGGCGGTCGTTCTCGGAACAGGAAGCCTCGTGGCAGCCGTGCTGACCTTGGCTTAGGTGGCCTCGTCAACGCATCTTCGCAAGGGCGGTCCACCCTTTCGTCCCGGAGGAGTGACGCGTTCCGACCTTGATATACCCTCGAGGGTGAACGTCCTCATGGACAGCCCTGCGTTTGCACAAAACACGCCCCCACGGGTGCTGCTGGTCGGTGCCGGCGGCATCGGCTCACACCTGACCGACCTGCTGTGCCGTGGCCTTCATGGACACGGCCTCGACCTGACCCTGATGGACGGAGACGTCGTCGAGGAGCGCAACCTCGCGCACCAGCGTTTCCCAAGGTGGTCGATTGGACGTCCAAAAACCGATGTGCTCGCACAGAGGCACGCCAGCGAGGGACACCTCCTCACGGCCATCGCCGAAAACCTGCGCTCGGCTGAGCAGCTGCGTGGCTACGACCTCATCGTGGTGGCCGTTGACCGCCCTGAACCACGTCGTCTCGTTCACGCCACCGACGTGCCGTGGATCGACCTGCGTTCCACCGGCCGTGGGATGCTCGTCCTGACGCACCTCGATGCGCCAGAACGCATCGCCTCCCAAACCCCCGATCATGCGCCCGCATCGTGCCAGGCCGACGGCGTGCTTGAGGCCGGCTTCGTGCAGGTCGGCTTCGCACTCGCCGCTGCGGTGGGTGCGCAGTGGGTCATCGACCACGTGGTGCACGGCCGCAGCCCAGCGAAGGCGATGATGATTGACGCGGCCTACGGCGGACTGTCCTTCGGCCCAGTCCCGGAGGTGAGCGCATGAGGGACGACCTGCTGATTCGCGTGGCGCACTCCGTGGAACCCGAGGCCTTCGGCTCCACGACCGAGGCGTGGGCCGCGGCCATGAACGCGGCATGGGACGGCGACGTGGACACCCCTGAGGTGCTCGAAGTCCAGCAGGCCGCCGCCTCGGCGGGCGCTTGGAACGCCGTCTACGTGCTCTCGGCCGTGGCCGGTCTGGAAACCTCGGTGCTCATCGACGCGGAGGGCACCGTGTTCATCGATTGGGGATCACCCGGACTCGTGCCGCTTCGCGCCCACGTGGGCGCCATGGCGCCCTTCCAAGTGTGGGTGCACACCCACCCGCGCTTCGACGCGTACTGGTCTGGCACCGACCGTCAGAGCTTGGCCAACGGCACCGGCGTCCTGCGCAAGGCCCTCGTGCTGGGCTACGACGGCGTCAAGCGTGCCAGGAACCTCGGCGAAGACGAGCCGGACACCGAACGCATCGCGGGCGTTCCTGCCCTCAACGCATGGTCGCAGGAAGCGCCCACGCCATGGCCCGCCGCGTGGCCCATCGAGGTGAGCGCATGAGCGTCCGCGCCCCGAAAGACGACGAGGAGGCCCGTCGGGCTCGCCTCAAGGTCGCGCTCGGCGGTGGACGGAGCATCGCCGAGGTGATCGAGGAAATCACCGGAGACGCCCCTGATTACAGACTCGTGGAGACCGTGAAAGAACGTCTCAAGGCGGCGGCCGTCGACGGTGATGCCTTCGATTTGGCCGCCTTCCTTCGCGAGCACGCCGCATGGCAGGAGCAATGGCAATGAACACTGCGGAAGCGCGTCACCTGGTCAACGAAGTTAGCGACGTGATGCTCAGTCTTCCCGAAGAAGACCGCGCCATCAGCGAGGACCGCTACATCGCCGAGCACACCGGAATGGAGCTGTTCGAATCTGTTTTGGCGTCTTCAAAGCGCTGGACCATCAACGGCACGAACTTGCTCATGGAGCATCCTGCTGGTGTGACGCTGGACATTGACGTGGTCGGCTCCATGCTTGTGGCCGTTCAATTGGATGAACATCACCTCGTGATTTCCGTTGACGGCAAGCCCATTTGTGTCGCTGGGAAAGGGCTTTTTCACGATGTGCCCATGTCGGACCACCTTACCACGATGGTGCTTCTGGGGGAGGCCGGCTTCCCCGTGTCCCACACCCCGGACACGCTCTACATGTTGCATTCATCTGCCGACCTGCTGGCCATCGTGGCCAACGAATACTTCTCCTTGCCCGAACGCACATCCGCGGCGAAAATGCTTGCCTGCTACGTGCACGAAGAAGAAGGAGAAGGGTCCATTTCAACGCGGGCCTATGACATCGCCGCGAAAGGAAACCTCCCACCTCAAGTGGAGTTGGAGTTGGTGAACTCTGATCTCTACCCGATGTTCGTACCGTCACACGAAGTGGGTGGAGGGGCCATGGTCGACGCATTCCTGAATTTGATTCTCCGCCTGACCCGCCACCGGCCCGACACGTACGCCAACGCTCTGCACCGGTTCGTGGATCTCCAGGTCCGAACCATGTCGCGTTCAGATCAAGAGCGGGTGCGCGACAAACTCCTCATGCTAAGCGAAACGTTCCGCCCTGACCTGGAGCCTTTGTTCGAGACCGCCGATGGCGTTTACCTGACCACATGGGACTTCGACCACTACCATGACCTGCATGAGGAAATCATCCACCTTCCGCCCCACCTGCGCATCGAGCATTTGGGTGTGCCCGCCGACGCGTATGAGAACGTCCACGACGTTGAGGACATCATGGATTTCTGATCAGGCACCCGTGTAGGACGCTCGCCGTCCTTCGATGAGAGCCGAGAGCCCTTCGAGCGCGTCGTCGGTGGAGAAGATGGTTTCCAAACCGTCGAGTTCCATTTGGAGCCCAGCCGCCAGAGACGTGCCCTCCGTGGCGTCGATGAGGTCGCTCGCCATCTTCAGACCGACCGGTGCAACGCGCGAGAGGAACTTCATCTGGCGAGCCACCTGCTTGTCATCAGGGTCCTGACCGTCAGGGCAGCCGCCAGCGAGGAGCGTGCCGACGTGCTCGTCGGCGTAGAAGGTCGCGGCGAAAGCCGCGACAGGATGCTCCGCATCGCTCGGCTGACCCGGATACTTCGCTTCGGGCTTGCCTGCGGCGGCGATGGTGGTCACCGTGGCGTCAACGTCGCTGATGGGCACCAGGTGCGTGAGGATGCCCAAGGCATGCGCCGTCCCGGCGTCCATCATGTTGCCAGCGAGCACCGCCCAACGCGCGCAGGGCCGGCCCATGATGCGGGCGGGCCGCTGCGAGCCGCCCAGCCCGGGGTAGATGCCAATGCCCGTTTCTGGGAAGCGGAAGGAGGAACGTCGCGTCCCAACGCGGTAATCGCAGGCCAAAGCGAGTTCCAGTCCACCACCAAGCGCAAGACCAGTGGTCAACGCGATGGTGGTCAGCGGTGAGGCTTCAATGGTGTCCAAGACGACGTGACCGCCCGCGGTGAAGACCTCGATGTCTGGGATGGCGTCGGCCCGAATTTTGTCGACAAAGAACTTCACGTCCGCACCGGCCACGAAGGCCTTGCCTGCTCCGTCGAGGACCATGGTGTGGATGCCCTCGGCCGCGTGCACCTTGGCCACGGCTTGGCCCAATTGTTCCACCACGGTCTCGTTGAGGGCGTTCATGGCCTCGGGCCGGTTGATGGTGATCGTCGCGATCCCGTTGTCCATGTGCACGTCGACGTAACTGAAGTCCCAACCTTCACCACCAAGGGCTTGCCGAGCAAAGAAGTCGGGCACGGACCAGCCTTCAGCGGCCAAGTCGGCGTAGGCTGTTGCCATACGATGGGCCTCCTTGAGGCCGACACGGTTCATCAGCTCGAAAGGACCCCTGGCCCAGCGCAAGCCAACCTTGGCTCCGCGGTCAACGTCTTCCATCGAGCAGACGTCTTCCTCCACAATCTGCGCAGCCACGCCAAAGACGACACCAAGAAGACGTTCGCTGACCGCTGCGTAGGTCGCATCGTCGTAGGCACCGTCGTCCTCGATGGGCCACATGTCACCGGCGTCAACCAGCGCACGCAGGTTGCTGGCGCCCGTGTATCGGGGCGTGTTCAACTGCTCCGCAAGGTAATCGGTGGAGTGCAGGGCAATCGGCGGGCCGGTGAGGTTCATCAAACCAAAGGGGCCGAGGCCGATGCGGAAGGCCTTGCACGCGATGGCATCGATTTGTGCTGCGGTGGCGATGCCTTCCTCGAGCAGCAAGCAGGCTTCGTTCAGCCAAGGCACGAAGAAGCGGTTGACCACGAAGCCTGGACGGTCGGCACAAACGATGACCACCTTGCCGAGGGTCTTGCAGTACTGGACGGTGCGTTCGATGGTTTCAGCGCTGGTGGTCGCCGCAGGGATGACTTCAACCAAGCGGTTTTTTGCTGGATGGTAGAAGAAGTGTAAGCCAACGAAGCGGTCAGGTCGACCCGTCGCCTCAGCCAGCGCGTTCACGGACAACGATGAGGTGTTGGAGGCGAGGATGGTGTGCGGCTCACAGACGCCATCGAGGGTGGAGAATACCGCGGTCTTGACGTCAAAATCCTCGAACACCGCTTCGATCACCAAATCGGTGGACGGCGCCGTGTTTTCCGTTCCGACGACGCCCTTGACGCGGCCCTTGATGGCGTCAACCTCGGCTTCAGAGAAAATCCGCCGTTCCACCGCTTCTTCAAGGAAGCCGGCGATGATGCCCTGTCCACGGTCGACCCAAGGTTGCTCGCGGTCCACCATTTGAACGTCGAAGCCTTCCTGTGCTGACTTTTGTGCGATGCCCGAGCCCATGTTGCCTGCACCGATGATGGCGACGTGCTGAACAGGTTCCATGACCCCTCCGAACCAAAGGCGATTCATCAATCAATCCACGGCCCGTCCATCGCCATCGTTCACGAGGTCATCAAGCGCGAGGCCAAGGGCCGTGGACTGTGCATCAAAAGAGAAGCGTTCCACGTGAGCGAGAAGGGTCTCGTCGACCGGCCTTGGAACGGGATTCGCGCCTCCATTGGTGCGTTGATCCCACGTGGCGTGCACGTCAGTGACGGCATCAATCCAAGCTTCCACATCGTCCACAGGCAGTCGATTTTCGATCGGAACCATGCTGCCGTGGTTCGGCATGTCGGCGACCAGCACGGGAAGACCGGCCGCCATGGCCTCGACAGGTGGATACCCATAGCCCTCAGCGGCCGAGGGAAAGAGCAGCGCTTCACAGGAGAGCCGCAACCGCTGAAGTTCCTCGTCTTCGATCCGGCCTTTCAGGGTCAAACGGACCCCGGCGGATTCCATGGCGTCGGCGAGGGCCTGCTGCCCCGCTTCGGTTTGACCGCCGCCAACACGGATCAGATGGAGGTCCTTGCGAACATCCTCGGGGCAAGCAGCGAGGACCTTGGCAAGGAAATTCATCCGCTTTCGGGCATGATCGTTCCCGACCACCAACAGCGGACATCCAGGTTCGGGCACAACCTCAGCGTCCTCAGACGGCTTGTACCGCTCCAAGCTGATGCCGGTGGGCACGTGGGCCACCGGAACCTTGCGAATCACCTCTCGGCAGCGCTCTGCGGTGGCTTCTGAGACGCAAATCAGCACGTCAGCTCGCTTGAGGCCCCGCCGCAACCGCCTGATGTCAAGCCAACGGACGGGACCTCTTCGCCCAGTCCATTCCTTCATTGGACCGTCGGCCAGTGGAATGACGCGAGGTGCGAGAATGAAGAGGTCGTGGACGATGACGGCCTTGGCCACGTTCCGTGGGACGCGACGAGGCACGAGGTGGGCCTGCTCTTGATCGGTCACGAGCAACACCAACTGCCCCCCCTCGCGTGCGCGCTGCTTCAGCCGCTGACGCACACGACGTGGGTGGAGCCACCACCTGCGCAACAAGCGTGTTGGACCGCTGCCGCCAAGCGGATGGTCGACCTCGGCGCTGAGGCCCCAACCTTCCACCTCATTGCTGGCCAGCAAGCGCACGACGCCGGCGTGAGCCGCGCCCAATCCAGTGTCTCGGCCGAGGGCCCCGCCACGTACGACGAACACCCCCCGGTCCATGCAGGGTCACCCGCACGAACCGGTTTCAAGGTGGCCCCTGTGAAGGTGCATTTTCGACATCAGGTTGAAACCTTCAACCGATGAATGGGGTTTGAGCGCCATGCCGAACCCGCCTCGAGACCTGTCCGCTGGTGCCATGGACGAGGTCAAACAACGCATTGCGTCCACCATTGAACACGGTTCCAACATCCGAGACATCTTGGCCAAACACACCGGCGAGGGCCCAGCCGCCATCGGTTGGGAGGTCCAGGCCGCCGTCGAGGCCTTGGACGTGTTTGGTTCCCGGTGGACCATCGAGATCCTCACCGCATTGTACATCGCTGGTCCGGCACGCTTCAACCAGATGAAAACCCTCCTCGACGGCATCTCATCCCGGACCTTGTCCGACAAACTGCGCCTTCTCGCGGACCGAGATTTGGTGATACGGAAGGTCGACCCAGGACCTCCAGAACGGGTTCAGTATATCCTTTCAGAACATGGACGAACCTGTGGCCGTTTGCTCTCACCTTTGGTGGCGCATCTGAAGATCCGTTCTGGCGCCCTCCGCACTTCGTTCTGAAGACGCACCTGAAGCGAGCCTTCAGATAGGATGAGACCGCGCATTCGAACATGCCTTTGCTCCAGCAATGGGTGCGTCAGCGTCCTTGGCTGGCCGCAGGTTTGGCGGTCAGCGCCACCGGCCTGGCGGGTTTGAGCGGTGGCGCCCTGGCAGCCGCCGGAGCGTTGGGGTTAGCGGTAGGGGGCATCGCTGGTTCTCGGCCGGTCGACGACGCCACACACCCACTTCGCCGCCGGATTCTGAGCACCTTGGAGGACCACCCCGGACTCTGTTACCGTGAGCTTCAGCAAAGCTTGGGAGCAGCCAACGGGACCTTGCGCCACCATCTCGACGTCCTCCAAGGAAGTTCACGACTGACCGTGATGCACGTCAACGGGCGCACCTGTTACTTCGCCGGACCGCCCGAAAGCGTTGAACTCCTCCAAGGCCAAGTCGGCATGTCCCGGGCTGCAGAACGCTTGCCCATCGGGCTCTCCTTGGTGCAGCGGTCGGTCATCCTCTCCATCCGGAAGGATGGCGTGCCCAAAAGTCAATCTGACTTGGCTCGCAGGTTGGGACGCACCCGCGCAAGCGTCCATTCCGCGGTCAAGGTGTTGCAGCGGCGTGGCCTCCTGAGACAGGACAGCCTCAACCTCTCGCCCCACCTCGAACAAGACGACGCGTGGCGTGCTGGCGTGGTTTCGGGCTTCAGCGTCGAGGCTTGAATCGCACGCTTCAGACCCCGGCGGAGGCGGACGCTTCAAGTGCCCTGCGGCTTGGCTTCTCGTTGAGGTTTGAGATGTTTCGCGCAAGGGTGGTCGAAGCACCTCTGCCCACCGCACGTCGGGACCTCGATTCCTTGGTGACATGGCTCATTGACGCCTTTGCCTTGGTACGACGCTCAGGCCCAGCCTCTGCTGACGGAGGTCGCGCCTCTCCCGTTCACCGCTTGCTCCGTGAACACGTCCTGCTCGACCAGGGTGGCGCATGGGATGCCGGGCAATTGGCCGATGACCTCGGGTTGGCCCCGGCCTCGCTCAACCATCACTTGACGCGACTCGTCGAAACGGGTCTGCTTGGCCACACCGACGAAGGCAAAGGCTGGCGCAGGTACTACCTGCAAGGCGGCAGCCTGCGCTCCGCCGTTGAGCGGGTGCGCGTCAACGCACGCTTGGTGACCGCCCAACGCCTGCACACCTTGACNCCGTTTTGGACCNGAAAAGGCACGCCAATGGAACTCGATCTCGGNGAGGANGATCCCTTGCCGCTTTCCCTTGGCATGGCTGACCTTCGCCCGCCTATCCCTGAGAGCGACGCCGATGCGATGACGCTGTGGATGGCGGACACCGGGCTGCTTGGCGAGCGGCCAGGAAGCGAAATCTCCACTGGGTCCGCCTCGCACCGTCTATTCCTCATGCTGTTGGAGCGGGATGCGCCGTTGTCCACCGACGAAGCAGCGGAGGCCGTTGATCTACCCGCAGCACGAGCAGGTCGCATCCTCGAACGCTTCCGAGCCACGGGCGTGGTCGAACGTGTCCCGAGAACGGACCGTTTGGCCACCTCCCTCTGGTCGGCCATGGTCGCTCAGCACGAACGTCGTGGTGCGGATTGGCTGTTGCTTAAGGGAGGATTCCAGCGCTTGTTGAATGAGGGGCAGCAAAGCGCTCTGCTCAAGTTCCTCAACGCGGGGAAGCTCCGGCCTGACGACGTCACGAACACGATGAAGGGCGTATCAGCTCAGGACCAAATGCTGCTGCTGAACTTGCTTGGGGGCCGTCTTGCGATGGGCCATCGCATGGCAGGTGCGAACCTCGAACAGGTCGAGCGACGCGTGCTGGAACGCCTTGAGCGTACGCTTCGGCGCATTGACCGGGTGGCGGAACTGATCGACGAGGCCCTGTCCGGCGGTTCAGATTGACGGACCTGCGTTGATATGCAAAGAGAACGGGGCGCGGTCATGGGCACAGGGCCGTGGGAGCCGTTGGGGCCCTGGCAAGGTGAGCCCCGCGCCCTCATGCTTGCACCGATGGCCGGCGTCACCGATCTCCCCTTTCGACTGCTTGCAAGAGAATGTGGCGCGAGTTTGGCCATCACGGAATTCACGAATTCCACAGCCCTCACACGAGAAGCCACCACCTCATGGCGCCGCATGGAGACACATCCGATGGAGGACCCGTTCATCCCGCAAATTTTCGGTGGGGACCTTGATGACATGGTCACCGCTGCTGGTCTGCTTGAACCTCAAGCCCACATCATTGACCTCAATTTTGGCTGCCCCGCACCGAAGGTCACCCGGGTGTGCGCAGGCGCTGCACTGATGGGGCAACCTGAGACGCTGCTGGACATTGTGCGGGCGGTGTCCAAGCGTGTGCACGTTCCTGTGACGGCAAAGATGCGACTCGGCACGGGCCAAGGCCCTGACACGGTGCTCGATCTGGTCGACAGGTTGCCCGAGGCTGGCGCCAAGCGAATCTGCATCCACGGCCGCACGCTGAAGCAACGTTACGCCGGGGTGGCCAACTGGGACACCATCGCTGAGGCCGTCGAACGGAGCAGCGTTCCGGTGATCGCCAACGGCGACGTGGTGGACGCAACCTCAGCAGCGGCCTGCTTTGAGCGGACGGCTGCCGCAGGCGTGATGATTGGCCGGGGCGCGATCGGACGTCCGCAAGTGTTCGGTGAAATCCGTGTGGGTCTCGGCTGGATGGATGAGCACGATCTGCCTTGGGTGGCCCACGACACCAACGCATGGAGCGCTGCCAACAGCATTGAACAGGCGTTCATGACCCGACGCTGGTGCTGGTCGCGCTACATCGAGCTGGCGGAAGCGACCACTGGTTTGCGTGCCAAGTGGATGCAGCGCCATGCCGTGGCCTTCACGAAAGGGCTACCGGGAGGGAGAGCCATCCGAGCCGCGATGCACAGCCAGCCTGACGAACATGCGTTTGCGGCTTCAGTCACCGCTTTTCTTGAGGGCGAGGCCGCCCACTGAGGCTCAGAACGAGGACTGCCACTCTTCGAGATCTTGGGTCTCAGCCCAGGCTTCGTCGGTGGTTTCTCCACGGATTTTGAGGACTTCCCGGGCGAGCAGCCAGTAGATGAGCGCCAAGGAGCGGCGACCCTTGTTGTTCGCGGGGATGGCGACATCGACGTTCCGCAGGTTGTTGTTCGCGTCCACCAAGCCGACAATGGGCAAACCGGTGTTCACCGCTTCAATCAGGGCCTGCTGGTCTGCAGCGGGGTCGGTCACGAAGAGCATGTCAGGCTCGACGTACGAGCGAAGCGCCGGGTTGGTCAAACTGCCAGGGATGAAGCGCCCCACAGAGGCGTTGGCACCGATGGCCTCGGCAAACAGGCGCGCAGGGCGCTGCCCGTACTGGCGAGCGGAGACGACCATGACGCGGCCGGGTTCGTAGCGGCAAAGGAATTGGGCGACGAGGCGGATGCGCTGGTCGGTGGAAGCCACGTCGAGAAGGTACAGTCCGTCGTCGCGGACGGTCTGGATGAAACGGGCCATGTCGGCGCTTTTTTGCTGGGTACCGATGTTGACAGCGTTCTCTTCGTATTCGGAGAAGGGAACGAGAAGGGCGACGTCGTCGGACATTCGAGAAACCTCAGCACTCGCGCGACTTGAAGCCTCTATTAAACCGCTTCGCTGCGTCACAACCCACGGCTGACACCAGCAGGCGAATCAGTCAAGGCATGGAGCGCACCCCCCTACCCCGTGCCGCTGGAGATGGGTGTTGGCTTGGCCATGTCCATCAGCGCAAGCGACTTGGAACGTCACACCTACTGCCCGATGTCTTGGCATCTCTCACGCGAAGGCATTGGAGCCAAAGGAGAGGCCGTGGTTGAGGGCGTGCGACGGCACGCGGAAATCCACTCGACCATGGAAGAAGCTCGGGCTGGGCAGCAAGCGTTCCGCCGATCTGCAACGATCTGGTCGTGGTGGTTCACCGTGGTGTTGGTGTTCGCACTTGAGGGCTTCATCATCTACCGCTTGCTCAACAGCGACGCCTCTCCCGTGAAGATGGCTCGATTTTTGTCCACCCTTGGTTTGAGTTCGCTGTTCGCCGGCGTGTTGCTTATTCTGCTGCCTTGGCGTGAACCCTTGGATTGGTCCATTCCCGACTCGAGGACGGAATTCGAATCAAGCGGCGTGATGCCAATCCTAAATCCTCCTGATTTCATTGGAGGTTGGTTCCAAGGCGGCCGGTTGGAAGCCAGCTTCTTGCTTGCCTCCATCGTGTTTGGTTTGCACGCTTTGGCATTGAGCACCTTCCTCGACGCAGAAAACGCAGCCTTTGTGTTGGTGATTTCTGCCTTCCTGTGGACCGGTTTGGCGTCGTGGCGCCTCCAGGTGCTGCTGTTGGCACATCAGAAGTCCGAAGTGGCACGGGTCAAGGCCGGCCTTGACGAAAAGACAGAGGTGATCTACTCTGATGATGAACAGGGTGCTGGTTTGCTGAAGGACCCAAACACAGGCCTGCGAGGACGTCCCGATCAAATCGTCATCGTTGACGGCGACTTCATTCCCGTGGAGCAAAAAACCGGAAAAATCCCATCGAATCCTCACGAGTCGCATCGGATGCAACTCCTCGCCTATTTGCATCTGGTGGAATGTGAAACAGGCCGGTCCTCGCCCTATGGCGTGATACGCTATGGTGAACACCACATCTTCCAGGTGCCATGGGACAATGGCGCTCGAGCGGACCTCTTCTCAGCCATCGAAGAAGTCCAACGCCTCATGGAAGAGGGTGGGGCGAGACGCAATCACGAGCGCGTTGGAAAATGCCGAAATTGTTCACGGAGGCACGCTTGCCCCGAACGTCTCGATGCCTCAGCATGAGTCCTCGAGTGGGTATTTCATGCAGTTGCGATGAATGGTCACCACGACGTTGAAATTGTCCTTGAATTGATTGAGGAAACGCTCTCCAGTGCCCTGTGCATCCACGGAGAGGACCCACTCTCCGCTCGCGAATTCAGGTTGTGCAAAGAGGCTCTCTTCGGGCGGATTCGCGTCCTCGCATACTTCGGTGGACCACGCCACGCCGCCGTCGGCATCGGTCAGGGTCACCTGCACGTAGCGCAAGGCTCCACCCGCATCCGCACAGCCGATCGTGTCGGAAGCAACGAAGCTGGCCTTGAAGTAGACGTCAATTTGGGTAACAGACTCATCAACATAGAACGACGAGGAGTTGCTGTACGTCTCGACGGCGTTGGTGAAGGTGTGGGCAAAGGCCACGCGATCGTAAACGGTGACGGTTTCGACGCTGTCGCGCCGGGTCTCAAGGTATTCACGGGCTGGGACCAACCCAATGCATCCAGCAAACGTGCTGCTCAGAAGCAGGACGATGAGTGCCGCAACCGTCGGACGCGGACCCATGGTGGCGCGTGGACGTGCCACCGTTGTGAAGATGTCGTCGGTGCTCACTCAAAGGTGGCTCCACAGACCGAGCATGAGGTTGCATCTGCAGGGATTTCAGCGCCGCACGCACCACACTCTGCGGTGGCCGGGGCTGCTTCCGCCTCACTCGCTCGACGGCGCGTTGGCGAACGGCGGCGTTTCGGCTTGGCTCGCTTCGGTGTCAATTCGTCATCCGGCTGGACCGCAGCGGCCGCTCCAGAAGGCAAAGGCTCGCTGTCCTCGAAGGAAAAGTCGGCCGTGGCCTCCTCGATTTCGTTTCCGGCCAACCCGCTGTCGGTCAAGCCGATGTCAACGCGGACCTTTTCACCGGGCAGCACGCCCTCTTCGCCAGTTAACTCGTACAACCGTTCACGGATGCCTGCATCAGAGGCTGAGAGTTCACTTCCGTCGTCCTTGAGCGCTTGGACGTCGCCCTTTGCAGCGATGATGTCGTCGATGTCCTGCCCACCGAATGCGTCTTTGGTGGATTGCAGGGTCGGCGTGACCGAGTTTTCCCAGGCTTCGAGTTCTTCCTCGGTCATGGCGTCGAGTTCGACGTCCATCGCGTCCAGGCGGTCTTGAGCTTCGGTAACCTCAGCTTCCGCCAAATCCATGTTCTCGTCCCAGTCCTCCTCAAGGTCATCCTCGTCGTAGCCAAAGGCCTGCACGGTGGCGGCAAAGTCTTCGGTTCCACTCACAATCTTGTCGTCGTCATCATCTTCCTCGACAGGGAGTGGAACTTCCACCTCAGCCTTGCGCTCAATGCGCTTGCGTTGTTCGAAGAAGGAAGCGACGTCCTGTGGGGCGCCGCAGTACGCACAATTTTCCATGAGGTCAGGAATGGATTCACCGCAGGCGTTGCACTCATGGAATTGGAGTCGGGCCTTGGCGAGGTTGAAGTTGCAGTGGGGACACTTGTTTTCATCACCTTCCAATTCGCCGTCACACGACGGACAATACTCGAAGATGTCCCGTTCAACCTCTTCGTCACGGTCCCGCGTGATGATTACGCCGAGGACAAGAACGCCGATGAGCACCAGCACGAGGAGACCTGCCCAGCTCAGCAATCCTCGCAGCGAACGCTGCTCGTCCGTGATGGAATCGTCTTGCACCGCCGCGCTCGCATAGGCGCGCATGAACACCGATGAAACGTCCACGTCGTCAGGAACCAACCGCACAGCGGTCTGCCCTGTTTGGGCCTCGAAGGTACAGGAAACAGTCGCACGCTGGCCACGGGTCTCAATGACCACAGGAATGACTTCGAACACGTTGCCCGCACCGTCGTCGCAGGTGTAGTTCACCGGGCCAGTTTCGACCGAGGTGACGCCGATGGCCATCGTGTAGGTCTGCCCTGGCGTCAGAGGTGCTTCTGCAGGAGCCTGATTGACATCGACCAGTTCCAGCGTTGGTGTGTTCCATTCCAGCCTGAGCGGGGCCTGAACCTCAACGGACACCGTCGCCCGGCTGTTGTCTGGATTGTAATCCCATGAGTCGGCGTCCGGTACGTAACGTGCGGTGAATTCTGCGGTGTGCTCACCAAGCGCGGTTGGCAAGGGGTTCTCAGGGCTCCAAAACTTCCCTTCTGCTGCATCGAGGAAGATGCGGTCTTCGTACTCGATGCCCTCGAAACTGTACTCCAGTGTACCTCGAACGGGAATTTCACCCACATTTTGAATGAACACAGACCAACTCACGGCTTCACCTGATTCAGGCTCGGAGGGGTTTGGGATGGGTGGATCAAGCTGAACATCAGGAATGGGCAACAAGTCGAGGTTCCCGGCCGGACTTCGATCGTTGGTGGTTGATTCCTGCACGAACGAGGCGGTACCAAATGGATCGATGACCGCAACCACTTCGCGCGAGATCCGTTGGAGGCCTACCACATCATCGGAATCGATGGTCGTCTGCCAAATGGTTGAGGCATAGCCCTGACCCGCGACGGTGACGCTGAAACTGCCAAGCATGAGGGTCCCGCCGTTGTCGTTTGGCACTTCCAGACGCATGGGAACTTCGATGGTACCGTCCCCGTCGAAGCGTTCTATTTCGCCGCTGACCGTCCACGGTCCATTCAGGGCGCCCTCCACGACGGTCACGGTCGGCGCGCCTTTGTGACGCACATCCATGCGCGGATGCACGGTAAACGCAAGGTCGTAGTCCTGGTTTTCCTCTTGTGATTCAACCACGGCGTCCTCTGCATCAGGGGTGAGGCGCAACACATACTCGCCGGTCGGTGGAGCGGTGAAGTTCACCGTCAGGGTGGTCGATGCCCCTGCATCAAGAGCAGCAACAGCGAGGCTGTCCAATGCAACGCCGCTCAGGGCAACACCAAGCACGCTGGCCGCGGCAGGCTCGCTGCCGATGTTGCTGATGTCAACTTCGACCGTGGCATCGTCTCCGGTCTTCAGGCTCGACGCATCGACCACTTCTGCCCCGGTGACGCGAAGGTCTGGAAGTCCGCTTACCTCGAAGGGCACAGAAAAGGTTTGGCGGATGTCGCCGTCGTGTTCGAAGGCCACCCAGACACGGTGTTGGCCTTCGGTTAAGCCGTTCCAATACACCGTTTTCGAGGTCAAGCCCTCGGCTTCAATCTCGTTGATGATGCCCTGCTCGAGCAGGCGATCCGCGTTCACCGTATCTTTGTACACGAAATATTCCACCGTGTATGCGCTTTGACTCGCGGTGTTCAGGAAGGCGACGGTGATGGCCAAATCGTCACCTGCTGATGGCGTGGAGGGTTGCAGCGTGACCGTTGACGCGCTGGCTTCAATGGAGCCGCTTTGTTCGGCGCTGACCACCATCGGGCCGGCCAAACTGCAGAGCAGGAGCGCCAGCAGCACCATGGCAGGACGCTTGGACATGAGCAGGAACACGCTCGCACAGCACTTGAACCTCTCTCCATGCAACGCGGTTTCGGGCCCCAGTCCCTCAGTGCATGGGAGGATTGAAGGACGGCAGGAACGGTCTGTGGTCCATGAGGGGGACCGGTTCCGTGCTTCTCCTCGCCGTCTTGGTGCTGGCCTTGGTCCAACCGATGGCCCCCGCACCGAGCTTGCATGAACCGCAGGTTCCCTTGTCAAGCACCAGCTCCCTCGCCCTGACCTTCAGCGGCCCCAGCGAGGGGGAATCGGTCACAGGACTCCTGTCGGTCAGCGTGACGTCCACGGGTACGGGCAACCTGTCGTGGGTCCGCGTCGAGGTCAGTGACGGAAGCGGCTGGGTTGAAGTGGGGAACCGAAGTTCCAGCCCATGGTTCGCTCAACTCGACACCACGACCATGACCAACGGATCTTACCAACTTCGCGCCGTCGGCCATGACGCAGACGTCGATGCGGAGGTGACCGGATTCTCCTCGAACTTCATCATCGCCAATCAGGTCCCGGTCATCACCGCGTTCACAGTGCTCAACCCCGGGGCTGGAAACGGTACGTCGTCCAACGACCGCTGGTGGTTCGCGACGCCAGCCAACGGCACCTTGCAATTTCGATGGGGAGCCAGCGATGACGACCTTGAGCGGGCGACACTCTCCAACGTGCCAGGCACGGGCAATCCTTCCACCGATGGACCGGGGACGCTGACCTACGGATGGGACTGGACGCCTGGTGACCTCACCGAAGGCACCTGGAACCCACGCCTCAACGTCCTCGACGCATCGGGCCTGTCAGCAACCCTCACCCGTTTCATCGGCATCGACCGCACCGGCCCAGACATCGGTACCATCACGGTTGGCAGCAGTGGCGGATGGCAGATGAACAACGACATCACGCTCAATGGGCTCAAGAGCACGGCCGATGACGGCTTTGGATCGGGTGTTGCATCCACCGAATACTCGCTCGATGGAGCGTCCTGGCAGAGCACCGATGCGGACAGCCTCGACCTGACCCTGCCCGAAGGCGAGAACATCGTTCGTCTCCGCAGCGTCGACCGTGTGGGCAACGTCGGCGCGGTCACTCAACTGCCGGTAAACGTCGACCTGACCCCTCCGGAAGGTTACGGATGGGTCGTGGAGGAACTGACCACCAACCGCGTCCTACCTGCGCCCATCCGATACGTGGCCGAGGACGCGGGGTCCGGGATTGACCACACCGCGTCGACCATTGAGTACGGCTTCGACACCAACGGTGTGGGCAGCATCCCCGACATCACGGGTCGTTGGATCACGCTCGGCAACAACGCCGGCCTGAACACAACACTTGAGCTTGCATCATGGGCGACGAAATCCGGTCAGTACCTTCTCCTGCGTGCGACGGTAATCGACGGTGCAGGCAACACCATCGTAACACCCACCGCCTCGTTCCAGGTCCTTCCCGGTTTAGACATGATGTGGAACGCCACCAACACCACCATCGATCGACTCATTGTTCGTCCCGGTCAAGCAACAGGTGGTGTGCAAATCGAGTCCACCGTCGACGCCAACGAAGGGTACGATGGAACCGTCGTCGTCCGGCTGGAAACCGCCCCTGCTGACCGCTTTGCTGCGGTGGATTGGACGGTCATGGAATCGAGAACCCTTCCCGCTGGAAGTCTCTCGAACGGCACCCATTCGATGACATGGAACCTGACCGTGACGGTGCAAGGCCAACTCGACATTCGAGTGGTCATCGATCCTTCTGACACGATCGATGAATACAACGAAGGCAACAACGCCATCCATTTCGTGGTGACCGGTGCGACGATCAGTCCTGGGCTGGTTCCGTCCTTTGCACCCTCAATCGGGCTCCTGCTGCTCGCCGGTCTGCTATGTGGCGCGGTTACGCGACGCCCACGGGATTGAAAGGGAGCGGCAGTTCCGGTGCACCATGCGACAAGCCCTGCCACGGGTGCCGAAAGACCGCATCGCGGTGCTCATCGGGGCCAAAGGTGGCACGGTGAAAGCTCTGGCCAAGGCGGCCGGTGCCGAGTTCATCGCCATCGACTCTGAAAGCGGTGACGTTGAGGTTGAGTGGGGTGAGCCGGGAACCTACGATCCTGTGAAAGCCCTCAAGATGCCCGACGTGATCAAAGCCATCGGTCGTGGCATGGCCCCAAACACCGCTTTGACGCTGTTTGAAGACGACTGCTATTTCGAGATGGTTGACCTTCGCGATCATGTAGGAAAGCGAGGGAAGCAGCTCCAGCGTATCCGCTCACGGGTGATTGGTAGCCAAGGAAAAATCCGTCAACGCATAGAGGGATTGACCTCGACCAGCATCACGATTTACAAGTCCACCGTGGTGGTTATCGGACCCGAGGAGGGCCTTGCTCTCGCTCGTCAAGCCGTGGACATGATTGCAGGTGGAGCAGAGCACGGCACCGTGCTGAGCTTTCTTGAGCGGACCACGCGAAAGAATCGACTTGAGCGCAGGAGCCTCGAGAGCATCGAATTGCGCGAAGAAGACGGGCAGGACAGCACTGGCTTCGAGAACCTCGTGCCCGGGCTTGGGCTTGCTCGAGAACGACGCCATCGACGCTTCCGCGCCACCCAGGTTGATCCTGACAACGAGGAAGCGGTTGAGGCACTGATGGACCTCGCTGAAGACGAAGCGGTCACTTGGGAAGAGGAGTGATTAGGCCTCGTCAACCTCGTCAAGGGGCATTTCCAGCACGTCCGCCATGGCCTCTGCAAGGCTGACATCAAGGCCCTGTTTTTGTGCCCACTCGACCAACCTGGTCACGTCACGGACAAGGAATTCCTTGGCTTTGGGATGGGTGTCAATGACCGCTTGACCGACGTCGATAACGACCGGTTGACCTTCATGCCACAAGATGTTGTAGGGCGAAAAATCGCCGTGAACCAATCGGGCTTTTTGCCACGACACAGCGAGGAAATGGAGCAACGTGTCGTACACAGATGCTGGATCCTCCACCACGACCTCGCGGAGTTTCTTGGCCGGAGATTCATCCGTACCAATGTACTCCATCACCAACACGTTGCGGTGAACCGCCACAGCCTTTGGCACGGGGAGACCCCAGCGGGACAGACGCTCGAGGTTCCTGTGCTCTTTCCGCACCCAGATGTCAACGAGGTCGCGATGACGGCGTTTGAGGCCACCAAAGCGCTGATCGCCTTCGATGTACTGCACGAGATTTCGGAACACGGCATTGGACGTATGGAAGATTTTCACCGCAACCGGACCGCCATCAAGGTCCGTCCCGTGAAAGACGTGGGCCTCCTTGCCTCGTGCGATGGGATGGTCCAAGGTGTCAACGGCGCCTGAGGTCATCAATTTGTAGACGGAAAGCAGGGTCAAGCGGTCAAAGACCTGATCGAACACCCGGCGGTCAACCCACTCGAAAGGCCCCGAGCCGAGCACACCTTGCAGTTTCCCCTCGATGTCACGGAACATGCCGCGATACCGCGCTTCTTTCATCCAGCGGTATTCCGAACCGCCTTGCTCCAATCCCGACACGAAGGCATCACGTTCTGCCTGTTCGTGGGCGTGGTCGGCGGCGGCCTCCTTGGTCATCTTTGTACGAGGACGGCGGCGGCGGCGGCGCTGTGCTGACCGCTCGGCCAACTCGTCCCAACCGTCCTCGTCCCACGACATGCCAACACCATGCGGTTGAAGCGCTGCTCCTTTGAAGCCTGCTCAGCCGAAGAGTTCGTCAACGCCGTCGGTGACGTCATCATCTCCTTCGTCTTCCTCGAAACTGATCGGCGTCACTTCAGGGGCAACCTCTGCCTCAGGTTCAGGCGCTGGCGCTTCGTCGCCATCACCATCGCCGAAGAGGTCGTCATCATCGTCATCATCGCCGAAGAGGTCGTCATCATCGTCATCATCGCCAAAGAGGTCGTCGTCCTCGTCGTCAGCGAACATCTCCTCGTTGTCTCCGTCGTCGCCGAAGAGGTCGTCGCCAGCGTCCTCCTCAACGGCCTCGCCTTCGTCGACATCACCGAAGAGGTCGTCGTCCTCGTCGTATTCGTCGCCAGAGAAGGAGGTCCCAAACAGGTCCACGACGTCCGGTAGGACGCCCTTTCGCGAGAGGTACATCGCTTGAGTCTTGGTGTAGCGGTGCTTCACGTCGGCTTTGCTGTCTTGAAAATCCCAAGGCCATACGATGATGAGATCGCCTTCGCGCACCCATTGACGACGGCGCATCTTACCGGGTATGCGCGCAAGCCGCATCTCGCCATCGGCACAGAGCACGTTCACTCGGCGTCCGCCGAGGATTTGTTCGGCCAAAGCGAACATCTCGTTGACCTTTGAATTGGGCATCTTGACGCGGATGCGGCCAACGCTGGCTTCGCCTTCAGGAGACTCGAGCCGAGCGAGTTCTTCCTCGTCGACCTTCTCCTCGCGTCGTCGCCCCATTGCCGTCGCCCAACTCAGCGAGCGGACGACCCCTCTTCAATCCCACCGCAAGCGATACGCTCAACGAAGCAGAGCCTCGGCTGCATCTCGGCAGACCTCGATGAGCGGGTCACCCCACACGCCGAATCCGACGGTTCCAGTCAGGCAAATTGCGATGGCGATCGCGGTGAAGACGGTACGAGGCACCGGTCGGTCACGACCGACCGCAGGGGCATCGAAGAACATCACCACGCCGATGCGGAGGTAGTAGTACACCGAGATGGCGCTGTTGAGCACCATGAGAAGCGCCAAGGACCACACCCAGTGCAAGTCGAGGCCAAACACGCTGACAGAGGCACCGCTCCCCGCGACATCGACGGCGGCGACCTTGACGATACCCATGATGACCAGGAGCTTGGAAAGGAAACCCGAGAGCGGAGGTACGCCGGCCAGGCTGAGCATGAACACGAACATGACGACCGCAAGCAGCGGGGAGCGCTTGCTGAGGCCGGACAACGTGCGGTCATCCTTGACCTCGCCTTCCTGTTCAAGCAGCCCGATGACAAGGAAGGCGCCCATCTTGAACGCCACAAGCACCACGAGGTGGAACAGCAAGGCGGTCAGGACTGCTTCAGAGGCCGCTTCTGCGGCTCCGTCAAGGGAAGCCTCGCCCAGGTTCCAAACGCCAACTGCGGTCAACGCGGCCATCATGTAGCCCGCGTGGGCGACCGAGGAGTAAGCCAGCATGCGCTTGGGGTTCTTGCTGCCCAACGCGGCCAGGTTACCCCACGTCATCGTGATGGCCGCAAGCACGCCGAGGAGCACGAGCCAGACGGCGCTGCCTTCGGTGCCCTCGGGCAAGGTGATCACCAGCAAAATGCGGAACAACCCGACCATGCCCATCGCTTTGCTGGCCGTGGCCAGCAGTCCTGCGAAGGGCGAGGATGCACCGGCGTAAGCGTCAGGGGCAGCAAAGTGGAAGGGAGCGGCGCTGACCTTGAACCCGAAGCCAACCAGCATCAGCCCGAGCGCAACGTACGGCAGGATCTCCTGGCCGATGTTCGACCATGCCAACGCCAAGGCGTCGACCTGCAGGGTGCCTGCCCAGAGGTAGAGCAAGGACAAGCCGTAGAGACCAACCCCCGAGGAAGCCGATCCGACCATGAAGTACTTCATGCCGCCTTCAGAGCCGAATTTCGACTCCTTGTTGAACGCCACGAGAATGTAGCTCGAGAAGCCGGCCAACTCCAACCCGACGAAGAGCACGAACAGGTTCTCGGCCAAGGCCACCGTGGTCATCCCGAGTGCACACGTCAGCAGCAGGATGTGGAGGTCAGCCTGCCGACGGTTGTTGTACAGCGCAGAAAGGCTGCGCACTTCGCGAGCAGGCGTGGAACGGTAGCGGTCGTTGGAGGCGAGCGCCACGAGGAACAAAGCCCCGATGAACAGGGCTTCCATCAAGCGGCTAAAGGGCGTCGCGGCAAGGATGCGCACGCTGTCGTCGCCCACGGCATGGACCAACACCTCTTGCGTGGTGTGATCCCATGTGTTCAGCAGGTCGTTGATGAGCAAGACGAGTGCAGTAAGCAGCGTCAGGACCGAAATGTAACCGGGCAGGTCAGGACGCCCAGTCAGCGCGTACCGCTCACCACCGAAGAACCAGGGAACTCGCACCTGCGTGCCAGGCACTCGGAAGGTGCCACGACCAAGGTTGGGCACGACGATCATCAGAACAAGCCCGAGTGCAAGCACGGTCTCGGCCGCGAAGTAACCGAAGAAACCGGCCGAGAATGGCTCCACACGAAGCAGACTGCTCATCTCAGGCACCTCCAAACAAGGCAGCGAAGATCGTCTGCGTGTACGCGTCCATCATGTCGAGCGCGAGGAAGGGGAAGATACCGAAGAGGATCGTCGCCACCGCCAGGATCAGCATGGCCACCTTCTCAGACTGGTCGAGGTCAGGAATGGGCTTCCCTTCCATCGTGGCCGGAGGTTGGGTCTCGTCCCCACCTTCGAAGATGGTGCGCTGCATCGACCAAAGGTAGTATGCAGCGGTGATGGCCAAGGCAAGACCAGGGCCAAGGATCCACCAACCAAAGGCGGCCCAGTAAGCCACCAAGAGCAGGAACTCAGCCACGAAACCTGCCAAGAGTGGGAGGCCAAGGCTGGCCATCCACCCGAACATCATCGAGGTGGCGATCCATGGCGAGTGCTTGGCCATGCCCCGCATGGCGCCGATTTCCATGCTGTGGTAGTGGTGCTTGAAGGCGCCACATACGGCGAAGAGCATGGGGGAGATGATCCCGTGTGCGAACATCATGAACAGCGCCGCAGCGTAGCCAATAGGTTGCTGGCTCGCGATACCGAGCAAAATCACACCCATGTGGGACACTGAGGAATACGCGACCATCTTCTTCAGGTTCGTTTGCCCAAGGCAAACGATGGCCCCGTAGACCAAGGACACGAAGCCAAACAGCATGATGAGGAATTGGAAGGTCTCCACCGCGTGCGGGAAGAGCGCGATGGGGATGCGAAACATCCCGTACGCGCCCATCTTGAGCATAACACCGGCCAGGAGCATCGAACCACCGGTGGGGGCTTGCACGTGAGCGTCGGGCAGCCAGGGGTGGAAAGGCGCAGCGGGCAACTTCACCAAGAATCCGAGCATGAGCATCACGAAGAGGACGCTTTGCATGGTCTTGCCAAGGAAGATACCGCCATTCTCGTGCACGTCGTTGGCGAGGCTGGTCAGGGCCACGAGGTCGAAACTGCGGCCGGTGAAATCCCCAGCGGCACCGGTGGCCGCAGCTGGCTGCTGAAGGAAGTAGACCGTGATCAAGCCGAGCAGCATCACGACCGAGGCCGTGAAGGTGTAGATGAAGAACTTCTGAGCCGCATATCGGCGCTCCTTTCCACCCCACTTGAGGATAAGGAAGAACATCGGGATGAGGGTCAGCTCCCAGAAGATGTAGAACATGAAGAGGTCGAGGCTGACAAAGACGCCCATCAGCGTCCCGCCCATGAGCAGGAGCAGTGGATGATAGACGGCGCCCTTTTTCTCGTTCCAGGTGGCGATTTGGGTGACCGGCATCAGGAAGGCCGTCAACCACACCATCGGGAAGGACAGGGCATCGAGGCCCACGTGCCAGGTGACCCCAAGGCTCTCAATCCAGGGGTACTGGAACTCAAGCACGTATTCGTTGAACCCAATGGCGAGCCAATTGATGTCGCCAAGCGATCCCAAGGCCATGGCCGTGGTGACCACGAACAGGACGAGTGAAATCACGAAGGTCACCAGACGCATGGCCTCGGTCGTTTGAGGACGAAGGGAGGCCGGCATCAAGCCAAGCAGACCCAAAAGCATCAGGCTGACGACCATCGGCAAGCCAACGAGCACGGTGCTGATCAGATCCATCAGGCCACCCCCCAGAGAATCACAGCGATGAGCAACGTCCCAAGGGCGGCCATCATGATGTAATCACGGGCCGAACCTGTGGTCAAACGGCGCACGGAGGAGGACGTGGATTGGCTGCCTGATTCGATGCCCTTGATGGTCCCGTCCACGACGCTTCGGTCGAAGGTGGCTGCGAGCACGGAGAACCCAGCCACGAGCTTCTCACACGCGGCGTCGTACCACGCATCGAAGTAGAGCCGCTCCTCGAGCGCGGTCGCAAGCGTGGAATCAGCAAGGCCGCTGTTGTCGAAGTGCCGACGGGCGTTGACGCGCTCGGAGAGGTTGATGAAGGGTTGAATCCAAGGCTTGGCCTTTTGTCCCTCATCGAGCGCCCCACCGTGGAGCGCCATGGCGACCGTTGGCCCCACCACAAGGGAGAGGAGGATGGCGATGTAGGTCAGGACGAGCAGGTAACCCGCGCCAGGGTTGACGAAGACGTGGTCCATTTCGTAGAGGAACCCATCAATCAAATTCATGTCGAGTTGCTTGCCGTTGTAGCCGAGGTACTTTGTGACCTTCATGGACGCGAAGACGATACCTCCGAGGCTCATCGGGATAAGCACCAGCAAAGGGATGGGGACCCACGGGGTATGTTCGTGGACGTGAGCAGCCACTTCGCTCTTTGGCTTGCCTGCGAAGGTCATGAACCACATGCGCGACATGTAGAAGCCGGTCATGCCTGCGGTGATGAGCACAAGGAAAGCGGGCAGCAAAAAGCGTGGGTCATGATCCACGGCCACGCGCCATGTGTTCGCGATGATGCCTTCTTTGGACCAGAAGCCACCGATGAGCGGCAGGCCGATGATCGAGGCAGAACCCACGAGCATGGCCGTGGCCGTGATGGGCAGGCGGGAGGCGAGGCCACCCATGTTGGCCATGGATTGCGCGTCGAAATCGTCGTGGTGGTCGTCGTGACCGTGATCGTCCTCCTCATCGTGATGGTCGTGATGGTGCACGTCATGGTGAGCGTGATGCATCTCGTGGATGACCGAACCGCTGGCCATGAACAACATGCCCTTGGCCATGGCGTGGTTGAACAGATGGAAGAGCGCGGCACCGAAGGCAACGATCACGATGGTCTTGTTCTTGTCGTACCCGGCGTAGGACGGGTCGTGCCAATCGAGGGCGTTGGCGAGGAACAGAGCAGCACCAAGTCCGGTGAAGATGTAGGCCAACTGGCTCATCGTTGAGTAAGCCAAGACCTTCTTCAGGTCCATTTGTACAAAGGCAATGAGCGCCGCCATGCACGCGGTGATGCCGCCTACGAGGGCGATGATGAAGGCGAGGTCCGTGAAGGCCCCATGCATCGCTTCGGCGGCAAAGATGGGGAACATGCGGGCCACGAGGTAGAGGCCGGCGTTGACCATCGTTGCAGCGTGGATGAGGGCGGAGACGGGCGTCGGTCCCTCCATCGCGTCAGGGAGCCACACGTGCAGTGGGAACTGGGCGGATTTGCCGACCGCACCAATGAACATGAAGCCCATCGCGAGTTGCAGGGCACCGCTCTTGCCCGCATCGGCGATGGACTGCAGGTGACCACCGTCAAAGACGACAGCGTAGGAGAGCGCGTCTTGGCCGGCGGCGTAAGGCTGGAAGAGGTTCCAGAGCATGGCCAGCCCGATGACGAGAAACACGTCACCAACACGGGTTGTGAGGAAGGCCTTCTTGGCCGCGTAAGCAGCCGAGGGGCGCTCGTAGTAGAAGCCGATGAGCAGGTAGGAACACAGGCCCATCAGTTCCCAGAAGATGAACAGCCACAGGAAAGAGTCCGAGAGGACCATGCCGAGCATGCCCGAGCAGAACAGCACGAACTCCGCATAGAAGCGGTGATTGCGGTTGTCATTGATCGGGTCTGTGTTCATGTAGCCGATGCTGAAGATGTTGATCAGCAGGCACAGGAAACTGGCCACAAAGAGGAGCATAATCGTGGTGTGGTCCACATAGAAACCGAAGTCGAGGCTCATGGCCTGGATGCTGCCGGTCGCGGCGTCATGCCAGCCGAAATTGACCCAATTCAGCACCGTGGAAGTGTCGGAGACGGTGGTTTGTCCGATGAATTTCGCAATGAGCATCAGGGAACACACGAGGCTTGCCGCCATGACAGGAAGCGCAAGCAGGCCTCCTTCCTTCATCGTCCCCTTCCACCAGTCCTGTCCGTTGAACAGGCGTCCGAGGAGGAGGATGACCGGGAAGGCCAACATTGGAAGCAAAATGATGAGCAAGGCGTAGTCGGGCACGACAAGGCCCGATGCGTAGGAATCTCCGGCCATGGTCTCACCTCAGTGTTTCAACAGCTCGACCTCATCGAGCGAAATTGTCTGGTGCTGATTGTACATTGACAGCAAAATGGCCAGACCGATGGCAACTTCCGCCGCAGCGATGGCGATGGCAAACACGGTGTAGATCCATCCGGTCACGTCGCCGTGGTGCACCGCTGCAGCCGCGAACTGAAGGTTGGCGGCGTTGAGCATCAGCTCGAAGCACATCAGAACGATGATGGCGTTCTTTCGGGTGAACGCGCCCCACAGCCCCATGACGAAGAGCATCGCGGAAAGGCCGCTGACGAACAGGGGATCGATCATTCCTCCTCACCTCCGTCCATGGTGGCCTCATGCTGCAAGAGCAAGTTGTGCAGTTCTGGCAGGTCGATTTGCCCGGTACCGTTCACGTCCAAAGCGCGCATCAACGCGTTGACGTCGCGGAAGGTCAGGTCATCGATGCCCGCTTGCCGAAGGGCGGCTTCGAACTCCATGACGTCGAGGGCGCCCGAGCCGTCGCGGTCGAAGCCGACAAACAATTCAGCCACGCTGAGGCCGCGATCGGCCAAATGTCGGGCGAAGCGAGCAAGTTCGTCCCCGTCGAGGGCCGATGTCGTCATGGCTTCCATCCGCTTACGAACGTCCTCATCCGCCTCCTGCCACAGCAGGTTTTCCAAGCGTTCGTCACGTACGAGGTACGCCGCGCCGATCATCGCCACGGCCAACAACACGCCCAGCAGGGCGAGGGGCAGCGACCAGGCACCGAACATGGCGTCGGACAACATCGGTGTGTCGAGGGTGGCGTCGCTTGGGTTGGCCCAAATCGCGTCGTCGGCCAGGACGCCGAGCAGCACGAAGAGCAGGGCGAGGAGTCCCAGCCGGGTGGTGATGGAGGTCAGCCTCATTCGAAGTCCTCCTCAAGGATTTGGCGGCGGGTGAGCATGATGCCAAACAGCACCACCAAGCCGACGCTCGCGATGTACACCAAGATCTGAATGGCCGCAAGAAATTCGGCGCCAAGCAGGATAAAAATGCCAGCAATTGCGAGAAAAGCGAAAATGACGAAGAGCATGGAGTGGGCCACTTTCTGAGCCTTGATCAGGCCGTAAGAACCTGCGAGCGCAGCCGTCGCGAAGAAAAAGAACACTGCCGTTTCTGCGACTGCGCCAAGGTCCATCTCACGCACCCTCCTCTGCAGCCTTGGCGGCGCGAGCTGCCGCTTTGGCGCGCTTGTCGCGTTCCTTGTTGGCGCGCTTGGCCAGTTCCGCATCCACCGCTTCTTGGTGGACGGAGGGCAGCACGCGCGTTCGGGACGCGTCAAACCAGAGGTCTTGACGTGTGAAGCCGGACATACCATCGTACTCGTTGGTCATGAAGAATGAAGTGAAGCCACAGGCTTCCATGCACAGGCCACAGAACATACAGCGGCCAAGATCAATGCGGCCAGAGACGATTTGATCGTCAGCTGTGTGAACGCCTTCCCGCCCCATGACCTCTTCCTCACCCGAGTCGTTCCAGCGCACGGTCACCGAGTCGCCGGACAGGTCGAGCACTTCACCAAAGCGCCATGATTCGGGCGCGTCGTCATGCGCCGTCGCGAGGTTGAACGTGGCTTGCTCTTCGGCCACGCCCTCAATCTCCACGGCCGCCCAGCCGCCGATCTCGAGGTCGGCGCCCAAGCCTTCATGCTCGCCCTCAGCGCTGTCGAGGACGTCCACACGAAGTTCGGTGGTCATGTGCAAGCAGTCGTTCGGGCATGCGCTGACGCACAGCTTGCATGCGGTGCAGGTTTCCCAAATCACGCCAATGCGCCCGTTGTAGTTCCCGGGAACGAAAAGCCACGGCTCCATGTCCTCGAGGCGCTCGTACGGGTAGAGGATGGTTTGCGGGCGCCAGACCGAGGGGACCAGGTCGCTCGCCTCACGGTCGGCCGCGTACTGATGCGCGTGCTTGGACACGTCGTTGAACTCCGCGTTACCTTCGACGCGGGCCTTGCTGCCCTCATCGAGCACCTGCGGGGCCAGCGTGTTGTGGTAGCCCCACGAGAAGCGCTTCCCGATGATGGGGAAGGTCCGTAATGCGGTAATCATCGTCACTTTGAAGGGATACCAGAAGAGGTTCCGGAAGTTGGGTTGTGCGTGCGGGTGCATAGGCATGGTCTCACCTCACTCCGTTCCTGGGACAACGGTCCCTGCGGGCTCAAGCGTCCGAACGTGGAACATACGCTCCGGACTCGCGTCTTTGTCCTCGTCGTTAAGGAGGTAGAAGAACAGGCCGAGGCTGACCACGGTCACGATGACGGGCAACATGTAGGCGAAGATGCCCAAGCCCCAAGCGTTGCCGAGGCCTTCCTCAACGACGCCGGCGGGGTCAAAGAGGAAGAGTCGGAAGAGCACCGCCACAAGCAGGTTGATCACAGAGAGGGGCAGCAAGATGCGCCATCCAAACTCAAGGATCTGGTCGGTGCGGATGCGGAGCAAGGCCACACGGGCCCACACGAAGACCACCGCGAAGACCAACCATGCCTTGAGCAGCACCCAAATGATGCTGGTGCTGGCAAGACCAATGATGGGCACGTCACCCCACACGCCCGAAAATGGCGCGTGCCAACCACCGAGGAAGAAGTGCGCAAAGAGGATGCATGCGGCGTAGGTGCGCATGTACTCGGCCGCGAAGAGCAGGCCGAAGCGCATGCCGCCGTATTCCGTCCACCATCCTTCGACCAACTCGGCCTCGGCTTCAGGCATGTCGAAGGGGATGCGCTCGACTTCGGCGAGCATGGAGATGAGGAAGAGCGCGCCGCCGAGGGGGAGGAGGAAGAGGTTCCAAGCGCCAGACTGGCCTTGGAAGGTCACGATCTCCACGAAATTGAACGAACCGGAGACCACGCACACCGACAGGACGGTGAGCAAGAGAGGAATCTCGTAGGAGGTCAACTGCACCGCAGAGCGAATGCCGCCGATGAGGGTGTACTTGTTGTTGGACGCCCAGCCGCCGAAGAACACGCCGATGGGCGCGATGCCAAACACGGCCATGGCGAACAGCACGCTAAGTTCAGGGTTGGCGCCATAGATGCCAGCGCCCATGGGGATGAGCCCCAAGATGAGCACGGTGGAAGAAATGACGAGGTAGGGTGCCACTTCGAAGACGAGTTTGTCTGCACGCTCAGGAACCATGTGCTCCTTGATCAGGAACTTCATGCCGTCTGCAACGTTCTGGAAGAAGCCAGGGAAGATGGCGAATCCCATCCAGGAACGGTTGTTGACGCGGTCGACGGTGGGGCGATCCGGATCGTGGTTGCCGAAACTGGCGTTCAGCCAACGGTTCACGGCCCCGATGGGCTTGCCGATGAAGGGCACCATATCCCACCATGCACCGGCCGTGGTGCCGTTCTCGCCAATCCACAGCGAGCGGAGCGAGGTCATCGCTCCACGGCGATCCATCATGCGGCCGAGCTGCTTGCGCTCAATCCAGAGGATCATGAACATCGAGAGCATGATGGCTGCGAAGCCCACCAGCGAGGTGATGAGTGCGCCGGTGAAGGCGGCGATGGCTTCGGCCTGCCCCTCGAGGGGTGTGCCGTCAAGCAAGTTGACGATGACTCCGCCAAGGTTGTCGTAGACAAGCGAGCGAACGGTTGGCAGCTCCATGGCGAATCACCTCAGCGGTCGGTCTCCCCAATGCACGGATCGAAACTGCCCATGATAGCAGGAATGTCGGCCACCTTGTAGCCGATCATCGTCTCCGCCACGAATGGGATGGTGATGAACATCGGCGAGCGGATGGACAGGCGATACGGGTTTTTCCCGCGCCCCTCGCCACCCCCGTGGACGTAGAATTGGCTTGCGCCGCGGGTGCATTCGTAATTGCTGAAACCGGTGGCGCCGGCGGGTGCACGCGTGGGTGCCTTGGCGATGATCATCTCGTCGCCGTTGGAATAGGTCGTGTTCTTGCCGCCTGGAATCTTCTCAATGGCGTCGAGGATCATGCGGCACGACATGCGCATCTCTTCCATGCGGACGCGGTAGCGGTCGTAGCAGTCGCTGCCCTTCACGCTGGTCGGCTTTTCAACGGCCGGCTCCCAATCCAACTGATCGTACACCGAGTACGGGTGAGACCAGCGCACGTCGTAGTTGACGCCGGAGGCGCGCACGTTCGGACCGGACACGCCGGATTCAACCATGTTCTCAGCCGTGGCGTAGCCCACACCCTGCAGGCGAACGAGGAAAATGGTCGATTCGTCGAGCAGCATTTCGTACTCGTCAATGCGCTTCTCAAACAGCTTCACTTTGGCGATGAGGCGGTCTGCCCAACCGGGTGGGATGTCGCGCTTCACGCCCCCGATGCGGGGGTAGTTGTAGTGCATACGAGAGCCGCCGAGCTCCTGAAGCAGGTCAAGGAACATCTCGCGCTCACGGAGCGCCCACGTCATGATGGTCAGGTTGCCGACGTCAGGGCCGTAGGCACCGAGCCACATCAGGTGGCTGGCGATGCGCTGACACTCCGCGGAAATGCAGCGGATGTACTCGGCACGCTCGGGCACTTCGACCTCAAGCAGGTCTTCGGCCGCATAGATGTATGAGTTCGACCAGGTCATGGCCGACACGTAGCACAAGCGGTCGCAGTAGGGCGTGACTTGCGTGAAGTCGCGTGCTTCGGCGATCTTCTCGACGCCACGGTGAATGTACCCAAGCTCTGCCTCGGCATCGACGACGGTTTCACCGTCGACTTGGACGCGGAGCGTCCATAGGCCGTGCGTCATGGGATGCTGAGGGCCCATTGTGATCCACATCTTCGCCATGGTGATCCCTCCTCACTTGACCCGGCCCTCATCGACCGGTTTACGAACGAATCCTTGGGCGTCATCGTACATTTCGTTGAAGTCGTGGTAGCGAATTTTGTGCTGCTTTTGCAGCGGGTGAAATCCTTCCGGGCTGTCGTGGGGGTTCAGCACACGGAACATGTTCTCGTGGCCGTCGAACTTGATGCCCACCAAATCCCACGTTTCTTTCTCGTTCCAGTCCGCACCGCGCCAAACGGACTGAACGCTGGGCACGCGAGGGTCGTCGCCTTGGGGCAAGGGTACGAGCATCTCGATTTCGATCGGCATGCTCATCCCCGACAAATCGCCAGCGACGAGGACGTGCGACGTGTTTGGGTCGGGGTTGATCACCGGCATGCGTTGGAGGTGATAGGCCACTTCCCAGCCACGGTGTTCGTCACCTTCAGGAAAATGGGTGCCCGTTACCATCGAGCAATAGTTGACGCCCATGTCGTGCTTGAGGCCCTTGGCTACGGTGAGCACGTGGGGCGCAGGCACGGTGAGGCGAAGGAAAGCAAAGCCGTGGCCTGCAGAGTGATTGACCGCTTCAGCCACCACGCCAAGGGCCGACCACGCCTCTTCAGAGGCGGTCACCGCGGCGGCCACGGCCGCAGCGTTCTGTTCGGCGCTGATGCTCATGCCCATGCTCAATCCTCCCCAACGATAAGCGGCTTCTCACCGGCACGGCCGGCGTCTGGGGCGCCGCCAATGCGGATGATCTTCTCGCGCAACAAGCCAAAGCCGTCAATCAGCGCCTCTGGACGAGGTGGGCATCCGGGAATGTAGACGTCGACCGGAATGACCGTGTCCACGCCTTCGAGGATGTTGTAGGACTGGAAGTACGGGCCGCCGGAAATGGCGCACTCACCCATAGCAATGCAGTACTTGGGTTCAGGCATCTGCTCCCAAAGGCGGACGATGGGGTCGGCGAACTTCTTCGACACCGGCCCGTTGACCAGCAAGACGTCGCTCTGGCGGGGCGAGGAGCGGAAAATGACACCGAAGCGCTCAGCGTCGAAGCGAGGGATGGCTGATGCGGCCATTTCGATGGCGCAGCACTTGATGCCGAGGTGGAGGGTGAACAGCGATTTGCGACCGGCCCAGTTGAAGAAGCGGCCAGCAAGCACCGACAGGAATTGCTTCAGGCGAGTGGCCTTCAGCGATTCATCGGTCACGTCGCCAACAAAGTCGAGCAGGGCCGAGCTGTTGAACGCGGCGTAGTTTTGTCCTGGATCGCTCATGTCTTCGCCTCAGATGTAGATGCGTCCGCGCTTGCGGAACACGTGCCAGACGCCCAGCGTCATGATGGAGAAAAAGGCCGCCAGCACGAGCAGTCGGCTGATGGCCGTGCCGAGGTCACCGTCGGTGGTGGCCGTGGCGTCGTTGATGACGAAACCGCCGAGCGCCATGAACATGAACGCGACGTCGAAAACCAGGAAGATCAGCGCATACCAGTAATACTGGAAGTGGAACTGAATCATGGCGTCGCCAACGGGTTCCGAGCCACACTCATACGTGGACAAGCGGCGAGGGTAGAGGCTGTGGTCGGCCTCGTAGCCTTCCAGCAAGTACGATGTGGTCTTGTGCGGCTGAGACCTGTCTGTCCGGGGGCGAACGAAGTACGAAGTGAGAAAAGCGCCGAAGGGAAGGAGGAAGCCAACCACTGTCATCAGTCCGACCGCAAGGTAGGCGTCGGTCACCGTGGTCACGCCGGTCATTGTGAGACCCCAGGGGAACGCATACGCTCCCTTGATTTCTCCACCTGTGGTCCCACCATAAGCGTTCCCAATTTTCCAGATTTTTAGGGAGTCCTAAAAGGGACACGTCGCCCCTGCCAAGAACGGGGCAGGTGAATCGGAAAGCGGCACGAAATAGGTGAAAATTCGCCGCTTTCATATCACGAAAATCAGCGCCGAGAAAACTCAGCCCTGTGCATGGAAGAAGCGTGCCCACGAGGCTTGGAGGGAATCGTGTTGGCGGCCGCTCAACTTGTAAACGGTGTAGAGGATGGAAATCGGTCCAATGAGGGAGCCTGGCAACACGAAGAGCATCGCGAGGGCGCCTTCCCCGCCCGCGATCATGGCTCCAACGAGAGCGAGGCCGAATCCTGCACCGGGCACCACGATGAAACCGAGGAACATCCAGAGAAGGGTGCTGCCGATGCTTCTGTACGCCGTTTGATGGCCGGTCATGTCCTCCAACGCGATGACGTCCTTGCGGAACATCATCATGCGGTACAGGTTCAGGCCGGGCACCAGCATCATCACGAGGTGGTTCGTTCCACCCGGGCCAAGCCCGGCGTGTTGCTTGAGCTCCTCCGCACGACGATGGATGTAGAAGAGCATGTAGATACCAAGCGTGAACGGCGCGTAAAGGAAGAAAATCAGGCCCCAAGAGACGTCGGGCACCGGACTGTGCGCGGGCATCGGGATGAATTCGTCCGCATCCAGGGTCATCTCAGACAAGCCTCCCGTGGCTGCTGCAGCCGACGATTGCTCTCGACGGCGAACGTCAGCCGCGGCCTTTCGGGCGGCCAGCATCGGTCCGGATGCGCGAGCCATGACGCCAAGAGCGACCACGGCCATGAAAATCACCCCGATGTTGGTGACGCTCTGGGCCGTCAAGCCGAGGCCCAAAAAGCCCTCGTCAGGAATGCCGGTCACAGACAATTCCACGTTTTCGCGGGTGAACACGCCGCCGTCTTTGGGTTCGACGGAAAGCGTGAAGCGGAACTCGTCCTCGATGGTGGCTCCGTAGGGCGGGCGAACGTCCACCATGATCATGAGCACTTCACCCGGCTGCAACAGGCACATCAGATCACCCTCTTCGATGCGGCAATCACCACTGCCGTCGTCCTCGATGTCCACCGTCCAACCCCGTTCCCCAGCGGAGGCGAAGATACGAGCATCTGTGGGGACGTTTCCATCGTTGACCACAGCAACCTCAAAGGTGGCTTTGTCAGGGAAGGTCACGTTCAGTTTGGACGGCGTCGATGTCAAATCAAAACCAAGGTCTTCGATGATACGAACGTCAAGCACCACGGAAATGCGCCCGTCTCGGTTCGCGGTGTTGTTTTCACTCAACACCGTGACGTCCAAAGCTCCACCGTCCCCTGTTTCTGCACCGGGGTTCACCGTCAAGACCAGTTCGACCAGCACCTCATAGGGACGAATCTCGTAATTCTCGAGGTTCTCCGTCAGCCCTGCGTTCACCTGGGCCAGTTGAGCAGCTTCCTCGTTCCGTTCAACGATTGGCGCCCCTGCGTCGTCAAACATGAAACGGGATTCAGCCACGTTCCAAATGCCGTAGCCTTCAGGAATGTACAATGGACCGGTCACGGGCAAACCATAGACCAAGACCTCGCGCGTGGCCAGGCCCTCAAGCCCGTTGAACTCGAACACGGCCATGTCCATGGAGGCGTTTCCGGTGTTGCGCACCCAAAGATCGACGCTCATCGAACCGCCAGGGGGCAATTCCACGCGTTGTGTGTCTCCGGAAAACGCGTCGGCAAGCCTGACGTCCATGCTGTAGACCTTGTCGAAGCGCTCAGCAACGAAGTTGACCTCTTTCTGGTTGTCAGGGAGCCCGTCCCCGTCTTCATCTTGAGCACCGTTGTGATCAAGGTTGATGACGCGCACCCGAAGTGTTGTTGAGTCCCGTTCTTCGACGCCTTCGACCTTTACCATCAACGCAACGTCAAGGCTGCCGCGGGCCGGAACCTGAACTTCGATGATCGTCTGGTCTTGATCGTCAACGAAGCGCGTGGTCCACTCGCTCGGCGTTTGGTCCATGACCACACAGCGGAAGGTTGCGTCGACGTTGCCCTCGTTCTCGATGGTGATGGGGAAACGCAGCCAAGCGTTGACTTGACCGCGCTGATTCGAAACGGGCGCGTCGATGTCCATGCCGTGCGATTCAGCCACCGTGGCCTGTACTGTTGCTTCGTCGTACGTGGCTCCCCCTGAATTTGGCAACACGCTGACGACGATTTCCACCTGCTCGGTGGCCAACGCATCCATCGGCACGGTGACCGTCATCGTCACGTCGGCGCTTCGGTCAGAGGCGTGCTTTGAACCGAGCGAGACGCTGCTGACGTCAAAGGACACCGTCCATCCTCCTGGTGGTGCACTGGCACTGATGCGGAAGTTGTCGGCCCCGTTCCCGTTGTTGGTGACGCTGACCGTGGTCGTGCGGGAGCTGCCTGGCTCAATGTTGGACATCATGCTCTGCGGGATGGACACAGATGCACCCTTGGTTTGACCCAAGGTGATGCGCAACTCGGCCTCACAGGCCACTGTACCGCCGTCTCGGCCTTGAACGATCACCGTGGACACAGAATCCGCGTCGAGCGAATCGTCCGGTGCGATGTTGAGCGTGAAAGAGCGCTCATCCGAGGAGGTATCGTAAGGGAGTAGACCAGAAGAAGCGCCGTCGACGCTGACCCAGTTCGCCTTTGGGCCGGTCCGTGCGACGTTGATGTCCCACTCGGCGTTGCCGGTATTCTCGAAGGTGACCTGAACCTGGCCTTGCTTGCCGGGATCGACACGGATGCTGGTTTTGGAGAGGCTGGCCTCGCACGTATGGAGTTCGGGCACCTCAAGGGAAATTTCCTCGGTGTCGCTGGCGTTTTGCGACGGGTCGTTTTGCACGGTCGCCGTGATGTCCCAGCAGAAGGTGTCCGCGTCTTGGCCGTTCGGCACGGTCGTGGACACGACGACAGATTCCGTCTCCTCACTGGCGACGCTCACCGAGGAAGGATCGAAGGAAATGGAGAAGTCGTCCACGCTTGCACAGCCTGGGTCATCACGCTCGCTGGCGGCAAACACGACCGTTGCTTCGGCTCTGCCGGTGTTTTCAACCTCCATGTCCCATTCAACTGGATCTTCTCCCGCCCAAGTCAAATCAGCTGGGCCATCCATGCGAAGGTCGACCCCGTACACCACGCTGCCTGAACCATCACCTGCTTCGGTGGTGACGGTTCGTTCCTCGTTCGCGGGTTGACCGGGGGGCTCGGGAGGCTCGGGCTGTTCGGTGGCGGCAGCGGTGATCGTGGTGTCGCAATCACCTTCCGCGGTTTGAGACAGGGTGACGTTCATCGTCGTCTCTTCGTAGTTTCCTGCGTCAATGGGGCCCGGAATCTGTTGGATGACAGAGGAATACTGTCCGCACTCCTGGGTTTGCGCTTCATTGGCCGACAACTGGACGGTCACCGGGTTCGAGCCGGTGTTGTAGACGCGTACAGTATACTCGCCCGATTCGCCTGGGTTGACGGTCAGGGTCGAAGGCGTCACGGTCAAGACGATGCTAGCGTCACGTCCGTCCGCTGCTGCCGGTGCAATCATCGGCGTGAGGCTGACGAGCATCAGGAAAATCAGCAGCACGGCGCGAGCCTTGGTGCCGGTCGGCGCCCCGTGCATGCCTTGGGGTGGAGACCTTCCCATGAAAGACCTGCGCCTCGCCGCATCCCTCAAGCGTTCAAGAATTGGGACCTTGGTGTACCGCATTTCGGGCACGTCTCCGGGAGCTGGCAACCTTCTGTGCCTGGCAAGTGGAAGCGAGCACCACAGGACGGGCACCCGAGCATGGGGCCAACGATCGTACCTCGACACGCCCAACAGGGCGCAGTGGCCACGGCTTCGTTGGAAGGTGCGGGTTGGGCCACTGGCGCAGGAGCGGGCGCAACCGCCGTACGGGGAGCAGTGGCAGCCGCCAACGCGGGCAGGGGAAGCGGCATCTTTGGCGCAGGAGCAGGCTCTTTCTTGGCCCCAAGCTGACGCAAAACCACCACGCCTACCGCCACGAGCAGCAGGACTGCAGCGCCAACCACAGCGGTCATGCCGCCCGCGCCCTGCCCTTCTTCTGCCACCGAGCGGGGCGAAGTGAGCGTCGCGGTTGTGTCGCCTTCCAACCGAAGGTTGTTGACCTCAAGCGTGAGGGGGACCTCTCCACCCAATGTGCTGGTGTAGGTGACCCGAAGCATTCGCGTTGCACCGGGGTCCAACGTGACCGTTGAAGGACCGTCAATGACGGCGTCCCAGCCCTTCGCTACGTCGAGCGTGACGCGTTCGTCAATGGCGATGTTGCCGGTGTTGGTCACGCTCCACGTGACCGTTCCTGCGTCTGTGGAGGTCGCTGCCGTGATCCCGTCGAGGGTTGCATCAAGCCGCCGGTCCTCAGCGACCAACATGGTCACCTCATCGCGCCGTTCGAAGCCATCCCCACTGAGCACAACGGAAAAGGACGGTTCGGTGTTGGCCGCAAGCGAAGGTGGAAGCACCACTTCGCACCCAACAACCTGGAAATCACCTACCGCCACCTCACCAGGAGCTTCGCATGAGCCGAACAGGCCTGCGTCAAGATCAACTTGAACCGAAGGAGTCCACGCAGCCTCGCCGGCGTTGCCGACCAACCATTCGAAGCGAAGGGTTTCACCGGTGGGGTGGCTTCCTGAACCAAAGGGCGTCGTGTATTCTGAACCGTCCTCGAGCAGGAGGCGGCTGAAATCGAGCGTGGGGTCGGGCAGCTGCCTGACCTCAAGAGGCGCCGTCCACGTGAATCGGCCTTGAGCATCGCTCAAGCGAATCTCGAGCGTTCCAGATTGACCGCTTCCATCGCCCACCAACGTGTACACCACATCCACGGTGTCCGTCCATCCGAGGCTGATCGGTTCAAGCGCGGTTGAAACGCTCCAGCCAGAGGGCAACTGGAAACTCGGCGTGAGGTCCAAGTCGACGTTGCCACGGTTCTCAAGGCTGAGGAAGAGGCCCACGGTCGCGTCAGGCCGCAGCGTGGGAAGGTTGGAGTCCAAAGAGATGCCAACATCACGAATCGACATGACCTGCATGGGGACGTCCAGCGACGTCGACACGGGTGGGTCGGTTTGCGAGATGGCAATGATGGTCACGGTTCGTTCGGCTCCGGCCACGGTTTTGACCGAGGGAGGCACCACAGTGATGTTGATCGCTCGTGCTGCCTGTTTGTCCATCAGCCCAGTGGAGCCTGAGGAAGCTCCAGGTTCTGAGCCGAGGTTGTCGAAACCGGCGGACCAGCCGGTCGGGGATTCGAGGAAGAGGTCGTATCCGATTGGCCCATTGCCATCGTTGGTCAACGTGAACTGGAACGTGGTTGAATTCAATGGATGCACGGGCACGACGCTGTAATCCAGCGTAAACTGGGCCTCGGGAAGTGGAGGTACGGTGAGGGTCAGGTTGTAGGGATAACTCACCCCGTTGTCAACGTCGAGGCCAGTGAGCGGAATGAGGTAGCTTCCAGGTTCCGGACGAGCCTGATGAACGGCGGTCACGGTCACGTAATCCTCGCCTCGCCCATCGAGGCTGAAGTTGGCGAGGGTAAGGCCGACGTACCATCCAGGCGCAAAACCGTCCGACATACGTGAGGGGGCTCCCGCGGACAAGGAAGCATTGGTGCCCAGAAGGGCGGTGTTGGTGAGGGTGATGTTCCATGATGAAGTGGTCTGGATGGAAGATTCCAGGCGAAGGTCCGGGTTGACGGCGGAGACTTTGACGCCGGGTGCGCTGACGTTGACTTGGGTGACCAGATCGTTGTTGTTCTCCTGCACCTCATCCACCACGTCTTCGGGGTCCACGCGAACGATGACTTCCGATGCACCGGCAACCGTTGGCGTCCACGTCCAAGGAAGCGAACGGATGGACCCGGGGAACAAATCCACCGTGGTTCGGTCCAATTCTGAGCCGTCAACCAAGAGGGCCACATCGATGGCTTCTGCCTTGACGTTCCCCATGTTCATCACCTCGGTGGTGATGGAAACAGGGTCCCCGACTTGGGGGATGCTCACGTCCATGGTGAAACTCGTGGGCACCATGAGTGGGTCGGGGCGCAGGTCGTTGACCCCTTGACCGGACACCGCGATGGAATACGGTTGCGAACGGCTCCCGGCATGGTTGGTGTCCTTCACCTTCACTTCCCAAATGCCTTGCTGAGCAGCGTCGATAAGCACCACTTCGACGTTGTTCAGGGTATCGCGAGAGCCGGCCTGAATGCTGCGGCCGTTGCTGAACACGTTGCCGAGGTAGGTGATGCCGTCAGGAGAGGTGACCTCGAGATCGAGGTCGTTGACGAGTTGGGTGCTTGAAAACCGTGAGCCGCGCTCATCCGACCACGCCAAGACGACCTTGAACGGGCTGCTGGACGCACTGACGTTGAACACGTAGGACTTGCTTTGACCTGTTGAAGACAAGAGGGAGCGGTCGTCCACCCAAATGCCGCGTCCACCGGTCGGAGCCAAGGTGTCACGCAGGTTGACGCGTCCCCATCCTTCGTCATCGTTGGGGATGTTCCTCGTGCCCATGTCCTGTGCACCAAGAATCAACAAGGCCTTGATGAGGGCACCCTGAGGCTCTGGACGCAAGGCAATTTCCACGAGGTATTCACGCACCAGCGCCGCTGCTCCTGCAGCGTTGGGTGTGGCCATCGAGGTCCCGGTGTATTCCAGGTAGTATTGATTGGACCAGGTGGCGCTGCCGGTGTCTCCTGCTTCTTGAGCGCGGCAGGAACGGACGTAGCCCCCGGGAGCCACNATNTCCGGCTTGATGCGCCCGTCGTCGGTTGGGCCACGGGATGAACCGGACATCATTGTGTCAGGAGCACCGCTGTATCGNTTCTGGTGGTTGCCTACGGTGAGCGTGTTCTTGGCGGTGGACGGCGCTCCTACCGTGCCGGTGCCTGGACCGTCGTTTCCTGCCGCGAACAGGACGAGGAGCCCCTCCTGGTTCGCGTGCGTGCGGTCGTAAGCTGCGGTGCGATCGTCAATGTCCTCAGCTGAAGACGTGTACTTGCCCTGATCGCTGGTTTGAGATGACCCCCACGAATTGGTGTGAATTCGAGCCCCTTGAGAATAGGCTTGGTTCAGGATGTAGTTCAGGCTGGGTGAGAGAAATTGCCCGTTGTTGTCGTTCTCCATCGCTTGGAAGATGAGTTCGGCCTGTGGTGCAACCCCGGCATAACCGCCGCGGCTCCCGTCACCGAGCACGGTGCACGCCACGTGCGTGCCGTGTCCTGAGTGCCTGTCTGCGGTAGAGCCATCGCCGACAACATCGGAATTCGACAGCACGCGAGCACCAAAATCGCCGTGGTCAGCATCGAGACCGGAATCGGCTACGGCGACGATGACCCCTGAACCGTTCAACGAGGTCGTGAAGCCGTTGGCCACGTTGCTGACCCGCATGTGTTGGCGAGCCTGATCGTTTGCGATGGCAAAGGTCGGCTCTGGCCCTAGCCACATCACGGAAGGTTGCAGCGCCAGCGTGAGCAAATCCGTGGTCGCCAAGTCGCCTCGCCAGCGGCCTGTGTCGACCGCTTCTCCACCCCCGAGGGCCACCTGAGCCACCTCATCCAAGCCTTGTTGCACGACGTGCTGACCATGATTCAGATGGACCGTGCCGATGGGGCCGCTGACGTCCCGCCACCCTTCAAGCCGCACTTCAGTGCCCTGCAGCGCGGCCTCACCTCCGGTGAGCAACAGCACGTCGAGCAATGCATCATCGAGGAACATGCCTGCGGGGACAGCATGGACCGAGCGAACCGCAGCCATACCGTCGAGAACAGCAAAGGCGGCTGGAGGCGCTTGGAGGAGAAGGCCAGACGGTGCGATGAACTCGCGAACGACCATGCCCTGCACCAACGCAAACTCTTCCCGAGCCACGGTCAGAGGAATCTCAAGGTCCACGATCACCAAGCGGAGATCAGGCCGAGGCGTCAGCATTGACTCGGGCAAGGGACGGTCGATGAGCAGGCCTGCGTCGCTGAACCGACCGAGCCGGCTGTCAGCAAAAGGCGCACGATCGTCCTGAACATAGGCGAGGTCGTAGGTGCCTGCGAGCGAACGGTATGTGTCGGCTTGGACTTCGAAGAAGGTTGGCGCCCACTCGTCGCCAACTCCGGAGGATCCTTCGCCCTGTGGAGTCATCAACCCCGACCACGAAGAGAGGATGAGCAAGAGAACCAGCGCGACCGGCCTGAGGGCACGGCTGCTGGACATGATTCCAAGGCCTCGCGAGACCGCTATATCGCTTGGGGTAACCTGCACGCCCCTGCATCAGAAGGGCCACGTACGTCGGTCGGTGCGATCGGAAAATTCCTCCGAGGCCCATGTGCCAACGCCATGGCGCCAAGTTTCCAGGTGGTTTGCACCGTCATAATCCGTCCATGAAACGGAGGTTTGCACGGTGTAATTCGCCCACACCGTGTGGCCTACGACCTTCATCTCAAGGTCGTCACCGGCCACCGAGCTGTGGGCGGTAAGCACGTCCAAAAACACCGACATGCGACCTAATTCTTCTCCATCCTCGTCCTCGAAAGACACCGTGACTTCGAGGTCGGTGACCGCCCTGCTGCCTGAATTGTGGATTTCGGCCATGAGGATGTGCCCTCCGTTCTGAATGTAGACCGTATCGAGGGTCAGCCCATCACGGGGCAACACCCAGTACCAGCCGCTCATGAGCAGGCCGAGGAGCACGATGAGGCTAAGGCCAGCTAGGGCTACCTTTGCAGGTTCCACCTCACGGCGCAAGCGCTGAAGCCTGTCAGCTGCATCTTGCGCGGCGCGGAGCACGTCCTCTTCGTCGGTGGAACCGTCGCCGTCCACACGATCTCGGATGCGTTGGAGGATGCCCTCTTTGGACGGCTCGGGGTTGAACGGTACATCCTCGCTCATGCTCACACCACCCAAGCAAGGCCGCTGGCCACAGCGGAACTGATTGGCTCCACCACCAGCACGTGCCGTGTCTCCACCGCCCCTCCGGTCAGTGAACCGATCAACGACAGGTCACTGGCCATGCCGTTTACTCCCACCGATGATGCGGTGGGCAAGATGCCCGTGAACTGGGTGTCGAGCAGCACACCACGCCCGTCAATCGCCAAATCGGACATGAACGGAACGCCCTCAAGGCGTGGCTCCCGGTCGGCCGGCGTCAACTGAGCGTTCGCCGTGGCAATGACGCGGCCGGTGGTGATACCGTCAAGGATGATGATTGGGTACACGCCGCCCACCCGGTGCATGTGGATGGTGGCTCCCTTGAGGTTCTCACCGACCACTTCCATGGATTGAACCGTCAAGCCAGGACTGGAGGGCACGTCCGAGGCACGAATGTACAACTGACCGACGCCTGAACCGCTGGAGGCGATTTCAACCCCGAACCGATCGGTGGTTTTCAATTGGAAGCGGGAGGGGAGGTCCTCGGCGATCATCGTCACGTCTCCTTTGCTGTCGATGGCCTTGCCAAAGGCTTGGACGAAGAGGTCCATGTCCTCACCGTTGGACGTGTAGTCCATGGTGAACAGGCCTTGGAAGGAGGTTTCCGCACGGATGTCGTACACTTCAGAGGGCTCGGCAACGAGGTAGAGCTTGCCGGGAAGGTCACGCATGAAGACGGTCGCCGGCCACCATCGTCCATCGACAAAGCGGTGCTGTTGAATCATCAATGCCTCGGCTGAACCTCCATCCACTTGGAACTCATCGGGCACGGTCACGTTCAGGATCAGCACGTCACCGATGGTGGCAAAGACATCGGTGCTTCGAGGCACATCCAAAATCAGGGCTTCAGAGCGGGTTTGCGTGGTGTGGTCGATGAACACGGCGTGCGCCGAATCAAGCGGCACGCCCACGTCGTACCTCATGTCGAGGGTCAAGCGAGGGACGGTCAAATTCCGCTCCTGGAAAAACACCGCGTCGAGCAACACGTCGTGCGCGTTTCGGGTGTCGAACCCGGTCAACCTCAGATCGACGTCTTGGCCTGAGACGCCCTTCACCAGGATTGTCATGTCCTCGTATTCTGGTTTCCATGACGTGAACGCGAGGTCGAATTGGTACGTCGGCACACCCTCGATCATCCTGAAATCATAATCCAGGTCGATGGCGCCTGCTGGAAGCGAGGGCAGCCATGTACGGATGTGCCACGCACGTCGCTCGGTCAAACCAATCCCCTGCTCACTCCAGTTGTCAAGGTCGTTGGACTCTTTCTCATCCTCGCTCAGACGGCCATCTGCAAGAACGGCCATCAGGTCTCGGGCACCGAACACGCCCGCTGATTCAAGCACGAGCGCCCCCTGTTCTTGTTCGTCAGGCGTTAAACGAGCATCTTCCAATGCGGTCTCGAGGGTGATGCGCCCAGACAACGTCAGGCGTTCCAATCGGCTCAAATTGAGGTCAACGTCGACCCGTTCATCGGCCTCAACAGAGAGGCCGTGGACCCATGTAGGTTCGGGCGGCGTTGTGCCTTTTCGCATGTCGGCGGTCAAGTTGAACGCCTCTCCTGTCTCGAGGTCCATGCCAACGGCAAGGTCGCTTTCCGTGCTGACAGACCCACCAAGATCTTTGGTCAACGCGTAAATGAAATCGTTAGCCACACGGCCGAAGGCGACCAGATCGCCCAGGAAGAAGGACAAGCCTTCGACCCCTTCCTGGTCGCCGAAATCGGGAAGTTCCAGCCCTTCGGAATCCACACCACCGGGCACGGCCACTTCAATCTCGGCCGGGAGCGGTTCGATCACGGCGCGACCGTTCAACCCAAGCAAGGGGTCGTCGTAGTCCGTGGTGTCCTCAAAGAGCAGCCTTAGGGGCTCAGATGACGTCCGCTGCATCTCAACGCGGCTGTTGCCTTCAGGACCGAGCGCACCTTCTTCCAAAGGCGAGAGACGTCGCATGCGCAGCACATCGGAAATCTGCACGGAGAAGCTGGTTTCCTCACCGTCCACCGAGAAGCGAACGTGGTCTCCGTCCATCGTCAGCGGCACCGTGGCGTTGCTTGACTGAATTTCGACCGATTGAATTGGCGTGCTGGCCACGTAGCCGACCTCTGCTCCAATCACGAGTTCGAACTCTGCTGGAAGGCCTACCAGACGAAGTGCGTTGCGTTGGTCACCGTCTTGCCCGCCATAGGTGATGGTTCCAATCGGCGCGCTGGCCTCGTAAATGAGGCGCTCAGGCTGCTGAACCAACCGAAGTTCATCAGGGCGGTTGGAGATCATGGCAGCCTGCTTCTGAGCTGCGGTCATGTTTGGTCCATCATGCGAGACATGCCCGACAATCAGAGGTTCAGCGCTGGAACCTTTCAATTCGAGGACACGCTCGCTGGTCAGCGGGTCGAAGGATTGAGTCACACCCGATACGCCACTCACACGCGCGCTCATCGCCACTGGGACTAGCGGCGCCAACGGCCCAGACCGACCCTGCACCACCTCAATGGCGGCGTCGCTGGAAAGGAGGAGATGGTCGCTTTCTGGCAGCCAAGGTTGATCGCTCGATGACAACGCGAAACCAAGGCTGCCAACTTCGGCTGGCGTCCGTGCCTCTCCGGTGGACCATGCGGCCTTGACCTGCGTGTAGCAAGCCACCTCGACGGTCCCGCCCGCGCTGCCTGCCGTGCCGACCACGGCTCCAGGAATGCTGTTCACGATGGTGCCCAAATCGAGGATGATTTCGACCAAGCCAAGCAGGGCGTTGTCCAGCACTTGTGAGATGGCGCTGAGGTCGCTGTTGTCCGGCCGTATGCGTTCAACACCGCTGGTCCCGAGTTCGAAACTGCCGGATACGACGATCACCGGGGGCAGGTCTTCGACCACCAAGGTCATCGATGAACGGTCGGGCGCAAAGCCTCCGCGTTGGAAACTTGAGCCGAATTCAAGGAGCGGAATCCAGTCCAAAGCAGCGACCACGATGAGCGTGTTTGGCGGTGCTGCGGGGTTGATGGGTAAGGTTGGGTCGTTCACGTTGGTCGTCGCGTCGCCTGAGAAATTCTTGATGCCGATGAACAAAGACAAGCGGTTGGGCACATCTCCGGGCAGGTTGATGCTTCCTGGAGCCTCGCCGATCATCGTGAACAGGGCATTGATTTCTTCCTGCGGCAGGGTCCCTGAGGGAAGGCCGCGGATCCATATCCTGGCGTCAGAAATGTTGCCGAATGCGTCCTCTCCTTCGGGCATTTTCGAGCGGTCTTCGAAGTAGTGAACGTACACGTCTGCATCTCGATCGCTGAACACCTCCACCGTGTCGAAGGTGTTGTCCCCGAAGTTATCGTTGCGCAAGGTCAGGTCAATTTCTGAAGGCAGACGCCTGCCGGTGTCCTCCGGATGGAAGCCGGTGTCAATGTAGGCCATCTCGAGCACGTCGGGTACGCTCCCGTCGTTGCGGGCCACGTCGAAGTGGACGAAACCCACGCCCACGCCGAAGGAACACCGATCCTCATGGCTGTCCACGCGAGGCTGGTTCTCAGGATCGTACCAATTCTCGTCCGAACACTCCGTTTGCAGGCTGCCTCCGGGTGCGTCCGGGTTTTGGATGGTGATGGCGTAAGGCGCTGAAATAGAGGTCAGTGAAAGGGTGTCTGCACCAACGCCTCCACCGAGCAGGTCCAACACGAGTTGGCCCACATCGGTCACGGTGTCCGCAATTTCGAACGTGATGCGGTCCAAACCAACGCCCAACCGGAACTCATGAGGTGGTTGTGTGAACCGCGTGTCGATAACGATGGAGTACGATTCTGATTCCTGCACAGCGAAGTCGAAGGCGAAGCCCTTGAGGAGGCTGACCTCGAGGAACGCCATGTCGTCCCAAAGCGGATCAGCGGCGTCAATTTGATGCACGCGCCATTGGAAAATAGGACGAATCCACAGGGTTTCTGGAATCAATCCCGGCAAAGGCCCGACACCTCCACTCGTCGTGATGTCCCAGCCCTGTCCACGCTCAAGGAGCCCTTGTACCGTCAATTCAACGATGACGTCGTCGGCACCATCCCCGTCGATGTCGATGTAATTGTCGAAGAGGTTGAGGTCCGCACCGAGTGTGATTTCGCCTGTGAAGGTCCCTGACGTCCACGTCTCGTAGGAGGGGCCGTCGTTCTTCGTGCTGAAATTCAGGTAGATGGCGTAGGTGTTGATGCCGATCGCCAAAGGATCGGTGACCTCCCAATTCTCCACGGAAAACAATGTCTGGAAGAGGTTGTCTGGAAGACCGGCGCCGCTGTGGTTTTCAGCATCCAGCAGGAAGTCATAGGCGCGCGGGTGGTCGGGTTCAAAGGGCGTTGAGTCCCTCACCTCGAGACCGTCAAGGAAACGTTCTGCAGCAACGATGGCGTCCCCTTCCCTGACCTCACGCGCGGCGGCGTCCACCGACAACAGGGTGCTGGATGCCATCTCTTCTGCGATGAGATCAGAGCTGCTGACCGAACGGTCTTCGAGCAACTCGTCCAAGGCGTCGAGGATACCGAAGTCATCCGATGCGACCTCTGCGGTGGTCACTGGTTGGACGATTGGAACAAGAAAGAGCAGCAACAGCACGATCGCGGGAGCCCGCCGTTGCACCTGACTCGGCCGAACTCCTGGATGGAGCAGCCTTGCGGCGCCTCGCTGCATGCTGACAGGCAGGCTTCGCCTGTTGTGAACCCTTCCCTGTCCTGCGTCGGCTTGAACGCTTACTGCGGTCCATCCGTTTGCTCTTCGAGCATGTCGACGAGACCCGCTGGCAATTCCAAGCGACCGCCCGACGAAGCCGTGCTGCCTGCGGGCGCGTCAGGTACGTCCGTCTCATCCTGAGCCGGTGAAACATTCGTCTCCTGTACTGGTTTGAACACAGCGACCGGTTCTTCCGCGACCTTATCCACCAAGGCCTCGAACCCAGTCATGCTTCCTGCACCCTCGGTATCACCGCCGACAAGAAGCGATTGGGCCATCTCATCCAACGCCACGGGCGGGGCAGGGGCAGAATAGGTGGGAGCCATGACGGGTTGAACCGTTGACCCCTGTGGCTGTGCCGACCCGTAGATGGAGGCCATTTCCGCGGCCTTGGCCTGCTCGGCCGACTCCTCAGCGGTTGGAGCAGGTGCTGCGTCCTGCTCAACCGGTGCGATACGACGCAGCCGAAGCACCACCACTGCTGCGGCAACCACCACCAGGCCGACACCCACAGCGATGAAGCCACCAGAAGTCGACGTGGACGGAGCAGCCTCGACATCAAGGTTCCACACCGTTCGGTCGGTGTTCCCTGCAGGATCGAACACCGTGATGACCACAGCACGTTCCCCGGTTGAATCGAAGCTCAGTTGCACTTCTTCACCGAGGAGGTCAGCGTCGTCGTCCGGCACGCCGTTGCCGTCCGAGTCCGAAAGCGGATTGGTGTCCCAATGGACACGAAGCGTTTCAGCGGCATCAACCGGGTCATCCACGTTAACGCGAACCACGGTTGGGACCCCTTCAACCACGGAGGCAGGTAACGCGCTGACCGAGGTGGCGGACAGACGAGGCGCCGTTCGATCAACGACCACGACACGACGTTCGAGAACGTCGGTGTTCCCACTCGGGTCGGTCACCGTCAGCCGCACGATGTGCTCGCCGGAGTCCGACCACGACGCCACGATGGTGGTGTTTTGCCCTCCAGATGCACCGTCGATGGCCCACGCGCACACGTCCACGCGATGGTCGTCGCTTGATGGAGCACAGGAGAGACGAAGCACGGCCTCAGGGTCCAAACGGTACCCGTCTTCGACGGGTTGTTCTGCGCCCAAGGAGGAGATTTTCGCCGTTGGAGCCACCACATCGGTGACGGAGACCTGATGCTGAGCCATCGCGGTTCGACCGTCAACGTCCCTGACGTGGACGGTCACCGTGTAACTCCCAGGTTGATTCCAAGTTGCTGAGGTGCTCTTCGACGGTGCCCATGAGCCGTCGTTGGTGGCGTCACCGTCGTTGTCCTCGTCCGTGTCAGCGTCCAAATCCCACAACCAATCCACCAAGCGGTTCAATCGATCGGGGGTTGTTGAGGCGTCCAAGAGAAGGGGTTGCAGAAGGGTTGTCGAGCCGTTGCCGTCGTCTTGAACGACCGGGTTCATGGGGGGATCGAGGGTGAGTCGTACAGTGGTGCGCAGGTCAGCGGATGGCGCTCCTCCTGCGATGGCGTCACCTCCATCCAACATGAGGTGCATCGGCACGCCGTCCAAAGACGGAGGCACCGTCCAAGTGAGCGTGGAGGACGTGGACACGTCGAGCAAGGCGGTGCCAGCACCCGGAGCATGTTGTGTTCCTGATTCCCATGCGTTGCGTTGCCCATCGGTCAGAAACGCGAGGTCGGCTGAGCCATCCAAGGCCCATGCTTCAACCTGAATTGACGTGCCTGCATCCAAAACGAGCCCTGCGTCTTCAGTCAGCCATGTGCTGGTGTTGGCCAGCACGGCAAAGAGGTCGTGCACCGTGGTAAGGGAACCGTCCTGCAGCACGCTGACCTGAACGCTGATTTGAGCGCGAGCGCCGCCCTGGTCGCCCTGACCTTGGTCTCCGTCATGAGCGAGGTTGTCCATGACCAGCGACCACGATTTCGCGTTGATGGAAGCGGGGACCTTCCAATGAAACACCTGTTGACCAAGCATCGACTCGGTGGACACTGGCGTGGTCATCGCGCTGCGGTAACTCTGGCCAAGGTCGTATGGGGCCTTGCCCGCTTCGTCGAAAATCAGCACGTCCACGGCATCGTCTGCAACGAGGAGGTCGAAGGCCAGCACCGTGCCAGGAGCGTGCACACCGAGGTTGATGTCGAGGCATGACCCGGCATCGACCGCAACAGCCCCGGACACATCGCTCAAGGCCGCCGAAGCACAGTCTGGGGCTGCCCGCCCACCCGCGGCACCAACCACGGGCATCGACGCGAGAAGCATCAGCACCATCAGGGCACCACAACGACGACGCATGGAGGCCACATCGCTGCTGCGGCTTTCAACGTCTGCCTTCCACGAGCAGCATAGCCTCCCATCCCACGTCCCCACGTGAAAGATGGTGAACGGCCCCGTCGGGTTGGACGGTCAACCGGTCGCCGTCGTTCAGAGCCACGCAGGGGACACCCTCCTTGAGCACAGCGACGGCTTCGCCCAAAGAAGACCCGACCTCGGCCAACCGGGCACTGAAATGTGTCAAGGCAAGCCCACGCGCACCAAGGTGCAACGCCGTGCGAGCGGCACCTGCCGCCGTGCTGTGGAGGTGGCCCTGCGCTCGGTCCGCATGCTCCTCGAGGTATGTGGCTTCATGAACGAGGACATCAGGACCTTGCAGATCACTCTCCAGTCCCGGAGAAGCCGTATCGCCGGAGACGACGAGGGCCGTTGACGGACCGTCAATGCGCCATCCGCACGACGGGACAGAATGCCTCGACACGATGGGGGTCAAGCGATGCTCGACCCACCCTGCCGGCGACCAAACGGGCGTTGATTCAACCGCCTCGTCTGGCGTCACGTCCATCCAACGCCCCGAAGCGACGTGCCCGAGGCGCCACGTGATGGGATAACCGAGCAGTTCCTTGGTGGCACCAAGATCATGCCAGACGCGCATCTGGCGCCAAACGTCTGAGGCGGCCAAACCTTCTGGAGGGGGGCTGCTGAATCCGTGCTCCTGCACGTGATCGAAGGTATGGGCATCGATCGGACCGGCAACGACCAAGGGTTCCGTCCGACCGTCGAGTCCTGAGGTTTGCAACCATGGCAACAGGCCCCACGTGTGATCGAGGTGCCCATGGGTCAGCAGCACAGCTGCAACCCGGCGGCTGCGCAGCCGCGGTGTACCCAATTCGCTTTTCAGATGCCGGCGGGCGTCTGTGAATCGGTCTTGGAAGCCCTCTCCTGGGTCGATGATGATCAAGCCTTCCGGACACGCCAACACCGAACCACTGACCGCACGCTTGGTCGTCGGACGCGCCGAAGCGGTTCCGAGCACGTGGAGGTCCAGCATCGGAGCACCTCAGGGAAGCGGAATTGGGGTCTGCGGGAACCAGCGCAACACGACGACGTCCCCAACGCCAAGGATCCACCGCCATGGCACCGCGACGTCAATGCTCTGCTCGACCAGTTCGGCTGGGGTCTCGGTCACGAAGAGGTGGGAACAGGCCATGCCTTCCAGATCGATGACCGCATCGTGGACGCGGCCCAACCGACGTCCGTCGGGGAGGAAGACCTCCTTGCCACGCACCGCGCTGACGTCCATGACCCTCCCTCGTCAATGAAGTAGGGGGTCCAACCTTGAACCCAACGTCGGAGCGATGATGCTCACTTGCCGCGGTTGAGGTTCGCCTTGAGCGAAGGTCGGAGCTTTTCGGCGCCCTTGCCCTTGCTGCGGGAGAGACCGCGTCCACGCTTGCCGGCGGAGGTCAAGCCACGGGCCGCACGGCCGCGGTGGCTGTTGTGGCCGTTCGCCTGAGAGAACACGCCGAGTTGCTTGTCGGCGATGATGGCAGGATGATGGGTGTCGATGAGGATGACCTCGTAGTACTTGTGCTTCCCATCTTGGCCAACCCAGTAGGAGTTCAAGACCTCGAGGTTGGGGTAGTGGCGAGCGCAGCGTTCTTCGGCGATGCGCTGGATGTTCTTGCCCATGGTGATCTTGCGAACACCGGCCTTGGAGGGCTTGCGCTTCATGTGCACCTTGCCCTTGCGCAGGCCACCGCGGCGAACGCGGGTGCGGACGACGACAACGCCCTGCTTGGCCTTGTAGCCGAGTCGGCGAGCGGCATCGATGCGGGTTGGCTTCTCGACGCGGTCAAAGACGGGAGCACGGCGCCATTGGGCCATGCGAGCCTGCCGGTACATGTGCGGCAGAGCGGCCTTTGGCTGCTGCCAAGTCTCGCGGACATGGTGGTAGAGTCCCTTCGTCATATGGACACCTCAGCGAGTTGCCGACCTTCCGCCCCTTTATCAGCCCTCCCCCGGGGTTTTGAGCCTCAACATGGGCGATTGTTCGAATGTTGGACGCCCCCGTTGATGGATGCATCGAGGTCCACAACAGAAGCCTCGGACGGAGAAAGGAGCCTTCCCGAGTCCGCAGGATGACGGACTGCAAGCGGGCAAATTGATGAGGCCACCCGCACACCGGGCGGGCCATGGAGGTCGTCTTGGTGGACATGGCGTGGCTGAAGCCCCACGAAGAAGTGGAGCCACACCGTGTCGACGAGCTTCGGACTCAATTCGAAAAAGAAGGTCACGTGGACTTGCCCCTGCTGGTGGATCGCACCACAGGCACCATCCTTGACGGTCATCATCGGTTCACCGTCGGCCAAGTGCTGGGTTTGGACCGCATGCCCGCTCTGCTGTTCGATTACCTTGACGAAACCCGCATTGCGGTGGACACGTGGCCTGGTTGTGGACGTGAGCTCATCACAAAGCAGGAGATCATTGATCTGGCATTGCGCGGTGAGCGGACGCCGCCAAAAACGAGCCGACATCACATCGACGTGCCCATTCCAACCATCGAAGTGGCGCTTGCCGACCTCCGCGATCCCTGAGGCTACTCGACCAAGCCAACCGCTTTGATCGCCCGCCAGCCGCCCCACACCGACCACACGTTGGTGTATCCCATGTCCACCAAGGAGGCGGCGGCGATTGCACTGCGAAACCCGCCCCCGCAATACAACACAAGGCGAGCGTCGACGTTGTCCACCAAGCCCTCAATGTCCCGTTCCAGGACGCCCTTGGAAACGTGTGAGGCCCCGGCGAGGTGCCCAGCCTCAAACTCATGACGCTCACGCACGTCGATGATGAGGAGGTCTGCCTCGTCCGCAAGCATCGCAGCCAGGCCACCGCCGTCGCATTCCTGTACCCGGCTTCGGCAGGATTCAACGCGGGCCAAAAACCGCGGGGGGTGGGCTTTGGCATGCGCCAACCGATCTGCGTCCATGATGCCTCAACCCAGCATCAGGCTCATGACCGCTTCGTCGGCTGCCCCACCATGCAGCGTCAGGGTGTTATGGCCGCGGAGGAGGCGCTTGCTTCAGGCCAAGCAAAAGCCATGCTTGTCCTGAAAGACCACGACGAGGGCATCGCACGCCTGTGCAAGCAAGCACGTGCTGCAGGCGTCCCCGTTCACGAAATCACAGAGCGCGACATGTGGAGGATGGCACAACCCGGTGACCAAGCATCACCAACCGTGCTGACCTTGGTCGGCCGGGATCCAGGGGCGGCGAACATCGAGGAACTTATGTCGCGCGGCGGCATGCTGCTTTGCCTCGATGGGGTCGCTTATGCCGGCAACATGGGCTTCTCGGTACGCACCGCGGAAGTCGCAGGTGCGGCGGGTGTGGTGCTCGCCACGAAGCAACCAATTCCTGGCCGCGCATGGAAGGACCTCCGTCACAGCAGCATGCAGGCAACGAGGTTCATTCCCGTCGTGGAATGCCGCATCGAGGAAGCCATCGCTTCTGCGATGTCGAAAGGATACCGTGTTGTGGTGGTTGAGGACGTCGGAGACACGGATCTGCCTGAGGTTGATTTGACCGGCGACGTGATGTTGATCGTTGGTGCCGAAGCGGAAGGCGTCAGCACCACGGCCCTCGACGCGGCCGATGCAGTGGCACGCTTGCCTATGCACGGCTTCGTGCCGTCCTACAACCTGCAAGTGGCCGTGGCCTGCGCGTGTGTGGAAGCCGCGCGTCAGCGACACCGACGGTGAATCAACCCGTTGGGTCATGCGGAAGGGGTTTTAGGGTAAACGAAATCCGTCTATCGTGGACGATGAAGCGATTCTGTCCACCCGCGGGCTGTCTGTGGGGTACGACAGTGAGCTTGTTTCAGGCATTGACTTGGAAGTCTTTCCTGGCGACATCATTGGAATCATCGGGTCTTCCGGAATTGGAAAAACCACGATTTTGAGGACCTTGGCCGGCCTGATTCCTCCCTTCAAAGGCAGCCTCGAGCACACGCTCAATGGAAACGGAGAATTGGGCTACATCCCTCAGCGGCTTGGCCTTGTTCGTCACGCTTCCGTGGAACACAACGTCGCCTTGGGAGCGCGGGCCACTGCACGCAAGCCGCCGGAGGGCACATCGGTTCGTCAATGGAAGGCAACGGTCACCCACCAAGCGATCAAGGCGATGGGGTTGACCGACAAAACCCGTGAACCGGTCCGGCGGCTCTCGGGTGGTCAACAACGCCGCACCGCCACCGCACGCACCCTTGCCCAGCGGCCTCGCGTCATCCTCGCCGATGAATTTCTCAGTGAACTCGATGCAGAAAACGTCGAGATGGTGTTTGGCGCCATCCACCGGCTTGTGAGGGAAGACGCTTCTGCCCTGGTGGTGGTCGAGCACAACGTCGAGCGCGCGTTCAAGTATTGCACGCGGGTGCTCGAAGTTCGCGACGGTCGAATGCACCCGCTTCTGCACCCCCTTCAAGGAGGTGATGAGGAATGAATCGAGGCACCCTCAACATTGGCCTGCTGACGTTTGGCCTGCTGCTGCTGACGGCGGTGGTCATGAACGATTTGGCCGCGGGACAGTGGTCACGCTTTGAGGGAGGATGGAGTAACCTCCGTCGTCTCGTCACCGAAAGCCTCTGGCCACCGAATTGGACGATTCTGAAAGCCCGCAATTACCCGCCCTGTGAAGCTGCGTTTGGCTTCTTCTGCTCCAAAGCCTACCTCGGGATGATCGAGACCCTGAAAATGGCCTTCGTAGGAACCGTGATTGGTTTTCTTGGAGCCATTCTTTTGGCGCCCTTGGCAGCGAGCAACCTTACACCATCGTGGGTCGGAGGGCCTGCTCGTCTGATCTTGGCGGGGATGCGCAGTCTTCCCAGCATCATTTGGGCCATCCTCTTCGTGGCCATCGTCGGCCTAGGGCCGCTCGCGGGCGTTCTCGCCATGGCCTTCTATACGGTGGGCTACCTCGGCAAACTTCAGTTCGAGTCTTTTGAAGGGCTGGCCAACGGGCCCATCGAAGCCGCCCGAGCCATGGGGATGAACCGAACGGAAATTTTCCTTTTCGTCGTCATCCCTGAATCTGCGAACGGGTTGATCAGTCAACTGTTGTTCATGTTCGAATACAACGTCCGGCACGGCACCGTGCTGGGGCTGGTGGGAGCGGGGGGCATTGGGTACTACCTGTCGTACTACCTTGGCTTCCTTCTCTACGACACCGTGATGGCGCTCATCGTGGTCATTTTCTTGGTCGTGGTGTGCATTGATGCCGTATCACGGCGCCTTCGTTCATTCATCTCTGAGTCAGATGATGTGCCCAAAGCCAGTTGGATGTCCGTTATGTTGAGCCCAGACAAGGCAGTTGCTGCTCACGCCACGTCGACGGACACCAAGGTTTGAGGTGGAAGGGTGAACGAACGCGGCCTTGCAGCCCTGCTTATCGCGTTGATGACGCTGCCTCTGTTGGCCCATACCGCACCTTACGTCTACGGCAATCCAGAGGAACCAAACGCGGTCTTTCCTGCTCCTGAAAGCCACGAGCCGCTCAGCAAAGGCGTGGTGCTGATCCTCCTCGACGGAGTGGGTGAGAGCATCATGCTTGATGAGAACAAGATGCCCAAGCTACACGACCGCTTGACAGGTAGCGCTGTGCTTTCCCTCACCACGGGACCCATCACCCTCTCGGCCACAGCCACGAGTGAGATGATGACGGGCGTTCCCAATGCGCCTGTGGATGGTTTCAGAAATTTTAGGTTGAGTCATCCAGGAGGTACCGACCCGTGGCTCAGTGCAGCGGAGGACCCACGTTACACTGTGGGCATGGTCGGCTCCTACGTCATGGGGAACCTCTACGATCCATTCCCTGAGATCGAATTTGTCAACACCTTCGGCGGCAACGGTGACTACTACGATGGGGACGCTGAAACCACACGACTTGGACTGGAATGGCTCGAAGAGAGAAGACACAACGTCATGGCTTTGCACTATTCTGGAACCGACAAGGTCGGCCATCATTGGGGCATTGAAACCGAGACTTACCACAAAAAATTGCTTCACGTCGACGGACAAGTCGATCAGGTGCTCAACGCCCTTCCATCGGGGTGGACGGCGATCGTCACGGCCGATCATGGGATGACCTCAACCGGAAGCCACGGTTCGTCTGAGGCCGTGACGCGGGAAGTGGCCGCCGTGCTCATCGGCGGTGGGGTGCGTCAGGGCGTGACCCTCGATGGGCACCAACGCGACCTTGCCGCCCTTCTCCCTGCATTGCTTGACCTGCCTTTCCCCGCCCAATTGCACGGTCAAATCCCGCTCGATGCCCTGGCCCTCCTCCCCGGTGAGGCCGAACGGTTGGAGGCATGGAATTGGCAGGCAGCCGTTGAACGGGCCACCTTCCATCAGGTCCAGGACGGCGGTCCGCCCCTCGATGCATCGACCATCGAATGGTCACGTGTCCAAAGCGATGAAGGCCTAAACCGACCCTCGGACGTGGCGCTTTCGGCCGTGACGTGGGCGGTCTTGCTCGGCCTTGCAGCCCGTTGGGCACATCGACGGCACGGCGGGGGCTGGTACGGCGCGCTCGCGGGCGGCGCGGGGTTGATCGTCCTCCTTTCCGCTCAGGCCTCCCTTGGTTGGTCCGCAATGGTCCCGCGTGGCCTTGGTGCTGTGGCGGCTGCAGCATTGACGCGTCTTGCACTGGCGCCTGATGGAGACTGGACGGACGGGCATGCTCGTGCTGACCGCCGGGAGATCGGTGGCCTGCTCGGACTGACGTTCCTCGTGCTGCTCTTTGGTGATGCAAGCCAAGCCATTGTGGTGGGGTGCATGGGAAGCGTCGGATTGCTGGCGTTCAGAGCTGGGCAAAACCGGCCCTTGCCCTCGTGGAATGCTTCAGCGCCTGCCGTAGGCGCCGTTCTCGTGCTGCTTGCTGCGTCCTACGGAAGCCTGAGGGTCTGGTTCGTTCTCCCTGTCTTGTTTGGATGGGGCTTTGGAAGGGTGGTGGAACGCCTACGAACATCTCCTTCGATTGCAAGCCTGGATTGGACGGCTGGCTTGACCGCCTTGGCTGCCCTTGGCCTGCTGCTCCCTCATCGACGGATTTTGGACGGCAACCTGTTGCTCGAGTTGGTACGAATGGACCCATTCGGAGGCGTCACAAGCGGGCTGTTCTCGTTGGTCCTCCTCGCCCTCACCGCTGGTGTTTGGACCTTGCACGTGCATGGACACTTGCGCCCAATGTCGCCGGTGCTGTGGATGTTGATCACGGTCATGGCGGTCCGCTTTGCGAGGACCACCTTCGTGGACTGGGTGGTTTTGGGCATCTTGCTGGTGGTGTACATGACAGCGGCCAGGGATGTGTTGGACAAGTCGCGCTCGGGGACGCTGCCCAAAGGTGTGTTTGAGGCCGCCCTGACGGGCCACATGCTGTTGATTTGGGGGCCTTGGGCTGCCTTGACTAGCCTATGCGTGCTTGTGGTAGCCCCACGGCTGGTGGAAGCAACAGGAGACCGGCAGGTCACCCGCTACCTCTGGGTCACCCACGCCGTGTTGCCGTGGGTGCTCGTTGCGACATGGTGGACCATGCTCGGTCAGGTGGATGGCGTACAAACCTGTCACGAAGGTTTGTGCCCTTATCCCAGGGAACTTGATCCGGGCACCGTGGTCTTGAACGGGGGCTACGTTGGAGCTCGAGGTAACCCCTCCGATCAATGGATTGGGGTGATGGTGGTGATGCCGCTGCTGGTCGTCATCGGATCCTTGTGTTGGGCGTTCATGCGCGCTGGCGTTGATTTGCGTCCTTACCTCACCCTACAAGGCCTTCTCATCGTCGGTTGCCTGGCAACGTTGGCCTTTGCACCGTCGTACCCGAGGCTGGTGTTTGCGCTGTCGTACAACGCCCTCTTTGCTGCATTGCAAATTGTGGTCGCTGCAGCAGTCATGCTGCTGGATGCACAAAGTGGACAGAAGCATCAATTTGCGCTCAGCGCGTAAACGCCACCCGTCCAACTCGACAGCAGGATGGTGCCGTCATCAGCCACCGCCAAGCCAACGATGAACAGGTTCGTGTCGGCGATGAGGGTGGACTCGGTGCCCAGATCACCTGCATGGGCCACCCAGACTTCACCGGAGCAAAAATCACCGTAGAGGAATCCAGGCGTCGGCGTCAACACGGACGACTCAACCCATGGGCCGCCGAGGATGGAACAACGGCCTTCATCATGACCGTAGGTCAAGACCGGATCCACCAACCCGGCAGGTGGTTCAGTTGACGGTGTATCGCAAGGGGCATCTGCCGAGAACGGCATGTGGCCCTCACGTTCATTCCAGCCAAAGTTGGTGGGAACATCCCAGTTTGGAATGTAATTGACTTCCTCCCAGCACCGTTGTCCGACGTCAGCGATCCACAAACCGCCAGCAGGGTCTTGAGCCATTCTGAATGGGTTGCGCAATCCATGATGAAGCAGGAAATCATCCTGTTCATCAGAAACGTTGCTTGCGGGTACGGCTGAGCCGTTTTCCACGGAAAAGTGCAAGATGCCTCCAAGGAGTGACGTCGTGTTTTGTCCATGCCCGTAAGGATCGTTGGAGCCACCGCCATCGCCCACGGACATCAGGAAACTACCGTCCTCCAACCTGACGAGGTCTGCACCGTTGTGGTTGCGTTTGATCTGTGGAAGCCGCAACACGACGTCCGGTACGGCATCGAGGCCTTGGTCAAGGTCGAGGACAGCCACCGCGACGTCCGAGACGTGCGCGGGGTCACAAGGGCCAGCTTCCACGTAAGCGATGAGGACTGTGTTCGTGCTTGGGTCGGCGTCCATGGCTTCGAAAGCAAGCAGCCCCTGTTCGTTGTGACAGGTGCTGACGGTGGACGTCAGGTTGACCAAAGGCTGCGTCTCGTTCCCAACCCAACGCGCAATGGTCCCGTCCAACATGCTCACGATGACGTTCGTATCAAGCGGAACGATGTCAATCACTGCAGAGGAGGTGTTCAGCCATTGGTCGCAGCTGAGGTTGCTGCCCGAGGTGAGTTCACAACCAACAATGGGTTCAGGCTCGGGCCACTCAAACGCAGGGGGTCCCTCCTCAGAGGTGCCAAGGCACCCACTGACCGCAGGCAAAATCAGCAGCAACGCCAACAAACTTGCACGCATGAGGTTACCCCGGGTACGTGCTTCGTCTCAACTTGAGATCTTTTCGTTGAAGTAGGCTTCAATGCCGGGCACATTCTCGATGGACTTGCCATAGGTTCCGAGGTGGGACTCGGTGTCGATGATGGTGAAGCCAGGCGTGCTGAAGACACCATCGAGGATGTCAAGGTCCGATTGGCTACCACCGTCGTTTGGTCCGAGGCTCATCGTTCGGAGGGCATCCTGCAACGCGGCCACATCTGCTGCAGTCATGACAGTCGGGTTGTACATGACAGGGTGGCTGGGGGCTCGACCGAAACCATCGCCGCCGTTCGCGCTGTAGTTGACTCCGTGGAAGTCAGAGGTGCTGTCAAAGTCTCCCTCGAAACACCAATCCTCAGGCGATTCGCCGCAATAGTCAGGAACGGTTGGGTCCTTCGCGAAGGAAATGTAGTCCGTGGCGTCGCCCGTGCTGTGTTCGGCCAAACACCGAAGTGACCCGATGTACTTGTGGTAAGGTGTTCCGCTGGAAGGAATTGAAGAATCCTCAGAGAAGTGGTTGCGGACGGTGTCCGTCAAGGAATCAATCGTGTCTGGGTCACCGACAACCTCGACGTAACCGTTTCTGATCATGAAGCCCATCGGAAGCAGCATCCCGGAGCTGCCCAGGGCGGAGGTGTGGCACGACACCTTGCCCGCCATCAGGGCGAAGGGATCCGTATCTGGATCATCGTCGAGATCGGCCTGTGCGATGTCGGAGTCCACGTGCACCCATGCGATGGCCTTGTAGAAGGGACGACCGTCTGCCTTCTGTTCGGCGGCCAAAACCTCGAGCCCGTGGGTTTGCCAGCTGAGCCATGCAGCTCCACCGTCCATGAAACCAATGTCGGCGTGTCCGAATCGCAGGGCTTCAATCGCACCCGCGGCGCTGCTCACAGGGTAGATTTCAACTTCCTTGTCCAACAGCTCGGCGAGGCGATCGGCGAACTCCTGTGGATTCTCCTCCGTGTTCTGGTATTCTTCCTTGGTTTCGAAGGCGATGGTCAAACAGTTCTCTTGGTCTTCGCAGGTTGGGAAACTCACCGAATTGGAGAGGCAACCAGAGAGGCCTGCCGAGACCATCACGAGGCACATCAAAACAGCGTGGATAGCAGGAAACGTGGCACGAATCATGGCCAGCGGAAAGAAGCCCTCTTTTTAGGCATTCCGAAATCTCCATGATTTCGCACATCCTTAACCAACGTGCTAAGAGGGGTTTCTGTATTTTTAGGGCGAACGAAATATTATAGCCGGTTGCTGATTCGGCCGGACCATGACGAAAACCCTTCGTGCACTTGCCTTGACCCTGACCCTGCTGTTGGCCTCCCTCGCAGGCTGCGTTGCAGAAGAAGAAGAAACGACTGACGAAACCCCCGTGGACGAGAAGCCTGCGTTCCTGGACGCATCCGACGCGGGTTACACCTACGCCTCAGACGTTGACAACCACCGTTCCTTGATGCAGGACCTCTGCGACATCAAGACCGCAGCCAGCGAAAGCGACTGGGACACCGCCACCATGATCTACATGAACGGTAAGAACGCTCAGAAGGACGACGGTTCCTACCGTACGCTTGCTGGATTCGCTGCCGCCTCCGGCAAGAACCACAACTACGACACGTTCTACGGCATGGACGGCGCCATTGGAGGACACATCATGAGCGCGCTCAACGGCGAAGGTGACTTTGCCGGCACCTCGGACACCGTCCGCTACCAAGGCATCGCCAAGCTGACCGCCAACATGGGCATGGTCGGTTACACCATCCACGAGCTCAACGCTGCTGTTGCCAAGGCTGACGCCGGGAACATCGACGACGACACGGGCGCACCCCACAACTGGGACGAAGGCTGGGCCTTCTTCCACGGACCGGATGAGCACTACGGTTGCTCCCCTGCGAAGGTCATGGAAAAGCGAGCCGCTGACTTCGGCACGGCCGACGCCGACGGCGTTGCCGCGACCTTCAAGGCCACCGAGCAAGCCATGGTTGACGGACTTGCCGCCCTCCAAGCGGGCGACAAGGCCGGCTACGACGCCGCCACCGAGACCGTGATCAAGAACATCATCATCACCTACTCCCAGGCGACGCTGAAGTACACCGCCAAGATGGACAGCGCTGACAGCGGTGAGAAGTACCAAGCTGAGGGCTACGCCTTCTGGAAGACGATCGANGCNTACGCGGCCCCCTACACCGACGGNTGCTACAACATGGCCGTTCACAAGGTCTTCATGATGGGCGACATCGANGCTTCGGCCTGNGATGCCTTCATNTGGACCAACGNCTCNAGGGACNNCAACGGNACNAACGACACCTGCTACAACACCGTGACCCANCANGTGTCCACGGACGTCAGCAACNANACNGAGTGNGACGGCTACGCNGCNATGTACTTCCAGGACAAGTATGGCGCCGAGAAGATCAACGAGATCGTCAACCTGCAGGANGCNACCAAGNTNGGTACGTCCTACGACGTTGCACCTCACCTCGCGCANGTNTGGGCTCACTACGGCATCACGGCCGCCGACATCGGCGCCATGGCCTGAAGCTGAACTGAGCGTCTCAACGCAATACGCGTCCTAAACGGAGGCCGTGAGCATGGAGCACCGCGCCAAGCGCGCGCTCCTGCTCATGGCCGTCCTGCTTGGAGCGATTCTCAGCACGCCAGTTGCAGCAAACGACTCCACAGAGACCTTCACCATCACCGGTGACGCGCTTTTGGCCAACGGCCAGCCTGCTGGCACGTCTTACGTCCGGCTGGACAATCAGGAATCTGTGATGACCAACAACGGCGCGTACGTCATTGAAGACGTGACGCCTGGGAGACACACCCTCCGCACCTACTTCATGAACGACGGCCACGTTGCGGTCTACCGTGAAATTATGGTGACGGGGGACATGACCGTGGACTTCACGATCGGACAAAACGTGGTGACTGCCTCGTTGAGCGACGCAGACGGCAGCGCCACGAGTGCAAACCTCCGTACGCCGAGCACGCCGTGGAACCAAGCGAATGAGTGGGCTGAATTTGGCCCCTACCCTCATGACACCATGGTGGAAATTCACGCCCAATTTGACGACGGCACGCAAGCGTCGCATGCAATCTTGATGGATGGGGGCAAAATAGGCGAGCCTTGGCGAAACCACATCCCCATTTCAGAGGGATCGACCGGCGTCTACGGCTACGTCCTTGACCAGCTCGGCGGCCCTGTTCCTAACATCGACGTGGTTTCAGGAAACCACTCATCACGGACGGATTCCACCGGCTTCTACACAATACAAGGGTTAGAGGTCAACGTGAGCCACACGTTTGCATACACGCAACAGGGGCTCGAGGTGGCATCGAACAACAGCGCCGTATTCCAGGGGGATTCGGGATGGATGAACATCAGCCTCGAACGAACGTTGACGCTGCCTGGGAATGTGTCTTTCACAACCGTACCTGCAATTGTGCCGATGGAGCCCTTCACGGTCGAATGGACGCAGGCATCACATGCCACGCGTTACGTGCTCACTCTCGGCGACATCCCAATGTACGACGGCCCCTCAACTCGGTTCACCTTCACACCTCAAACGGATGGAGAACACCGCTTTGGCCTACAAGCCGTCAACCCAAACGGGTCAACCTCGGCCTATCAGGATCTTTTGATGGTGGTCTTGCCAGATCAAGATGAAAACGGATATTGGACCGCAGGCATGAGCTGGACCTATGACCAGACCTACACTCCCGCTGCGCGGGATGGGGTGCTGCGGCGCACCTACACGTGCTTGGGTTCGGAAACGATCACCGACGCCTTTGGCGAGGAACGTCCAGCCTACGTGGTGAACGTTGAGGATCCGAGGTACATGCCCGATGAACGCTCGATGCGTTGGGTCGACCAACAGTCTTTGTTGACCATCAGAAGTTATTGGGCCGACGACCCCTCGAGTTCCAACCAGTTCACCGACGCCACTTCTGGGTGGGGTTTTACCAACAGTGCTGGAGCGAGCACCTCTCTTATGGAAGATCCAACCTCATTGTGGTTCAACCGAACGACGATCATTGGTGTGCCGGGGCATCCAAACGGATACACGGACACCAACAGCAGCGTGCTGGTTGAAAACAACGTCAGCGTGACCACGCCTGCTGGCACATTCATCAGCACCAAGTACACGATCACCGACACCAACGACGGCGTCGTGTCGTGGGAATTGTACTACAACGCGACCGTACGAAACCATGTCAAAGTGGTCGATCGCCTTCC
>PCBQ01000023.1 GCA_002731395.1 Methanobacteriota archaeon | reverse complement strand
CCGGTTCAGGTTCAGGTTCAGGTTCCGGCTCAGGTTCCGGTTCAGGTTCAGGTTCCGGTTCCGGCTCAGGTTCCGGTTCCGGCTCAGGTTCAGGTTCCGGTTCAGGTTCGGGTTCGGGTTCCGGTTTGGGATCGACGGCTGGAGGACCGGATGGGGGGCCTGTGGGTGGCGGACCTGTGGGTGGCCCGCTTGGGGGGCCGGTGGGTGGCGGGCCTCCCGGCCCTTTGCTCGGTGGCCCGCCTGGCGGACCGGTCGGAGGCCCCGATGGACCATCGGCTGCAACTGGCTGTCCCATACCGGCCAACGTCCCGAAGGCTGCAGCAACGGCATCGTCGGCCGCAGCTTGCTCTGCGGCTTCCTTGGCTTGCGTGGCGGAAGGGGGACGGGCCGTCATGAGAACCGATTTTGACACGGTGAGAGCGGCTTAAATATCGGTTCCCTCACGACACGCCTGCCTGCCCGTTTGGTGTAGAGGTTATCATGCAGGATTGTCATTCCTGCGACCCGGGTTCAATTCCCGGAACGGGCGCCTTCACGACCCACGCTTGTGCACGAAGTTGTCGCCACAAACGCGACACCAGACTTTGATGCCGTCGGAGCGCGGCGTTGCACCGGCGATATCGATGAGGACCCCGCATTTGCAGCGCACGCTGGTCTCCATGCAGTGCACGAGCAACGGGCGACTCAAGAACCCGTCGTCGTGCGCACAACAAGACGAACCATCGTTCGCGTGGTGCTGAATCCTTTGGTGGCTTGGACGCTGACCTCACAGGCGCGTCCGGCGGTGGAGAAAATGGATGCCAGTCGTTCCGAAACCTCCGTCTCTTGGTGCCGGTCGACGACAGCCCAACCGATCATCAAAGCGTCGCTCGAAAGAAGCGGAAGAAGACGGTGAACGTGATCGAGCCCCTCATGCGGGAGGTTGACAAAGAGCACGTCAGCTTGGGCAAGCAGGGTGCGATCTTCGGCCCAAGAACGGCCGTCCCCCTCACGAACAATCAGCCTCGCGTCGGGGTGGGCACCCTTGGAAATGATGTGCTGCAAATTCTCGCGCAGGTAGGGGATTGCGGCGCTGTTGAGATCACCGACCACCGCCGTTTCGACTTCCCCGCGAGCGAGCGGCAGACCCAAGTTCGGACCAACACCAGCGTATGGGTCGTGCACCACAAGGCGCCGACCAAGGCGAGCTCTGTGCGCCTCGATGAGGTCCATGACCGCCTGACGTTCTCCACTGAGTCGCGCGCTAAAGTAGGCCGTGCTCGGGTCCAGCGTGTATGCCACACCGTGTTCTTTGACGCTGGTGACGGTGCTCAAATTGCCGTCCCTTGAAAGAAGAACACGTAGGTCGCGAACGCGGAATTCGCCGACGACGCCCCCGTCCGCACAGATGATGCGGACGTGCGGAAACTGGTCAAGCATGGCCTGGGCGATGGTCTGTTCGTAGGGCTCGACTTCCGGTTCAAGCTTGACCAGCAAGACGTCGCCCTGAACTTCGTGTGCGGTCGGAAGGAGCGGGCCGAACTGTTCCACAAAGGCATCCTCAAGGCGTTCACGCCAGTGCTGTGGACCACGTTCCAGCGACGAGCGTTTCACCGTTGCATGCCCCTCGTACCATGGTGAACCCTCATCGGGCGCATCATCGGTCAGCGGAACCAACCGATAATCACCGTCGGCTTGTATGCCGACGCCCGTGGCCAGCCATCCTTCACCGAGCAAACGGTCCCGCCATCGTGCGGTCGCTTCGCTCGGCACCCTCAAATGACGCATGCCGCTCATCGTGACCACCGGTCAGGACGGCATCAGCATGACGGTCGAGTTGCCCCCAACCGGTTTGCTCCTTATCGGACTCGGGCCCGGCGGCCTCGCCAGCATGACCTTGGCAGCGGTCGAGGCCGCAACGACCGCCGATCACCGTTGGTACGAAGCCTACACCGCGCTGTGGCCTGAGGCAGACATTGCCGCCCTGGAGGCTCGTGTTGGGCCCATCGAACGGGTCATGCGCCCAGACGTGGAACACCCGACGCGGCTGTTCGAACTTGCACAGAATACACTCGTTGCGCTGCTGGTGGTTGGAGACCCATTGCAAGCCACCACGCATGTTGACCTGCAACTGAGGGCCCGCGATCTTGGTGTGCCATGTCACGTCCTTCACGGATTGAGCATCACGGGCATGGTGACGGGGGCTGCTGGGTTGTCCAATTACCGCTTTGGGCGCCAAACCACCCTGACCTATCCGCACGGATCGTGGATCGCCACCTCGCCGCTGGAGACCATTGCCATCAACCGCCACCTCGGGTTGCATACCTTGGTGCTGCTCGATCTTGACCCCACCGGAGCGGGCACCGGCGACCAGCGTCCCATGCGCCCTGAAGACGCCCACGCAAGCCTCCACCTGATGGCGGAGCGTCTGGCCGAACGGTCCTTAGGGAACCCCGAAGGCACCGCGCTTTCCGAAAAAGCCCTGGAAGGGCTTGACGTCGGCACATGGCGGGTGGTGCTGTGTGCTGATGTTGGCACCGCTGACGAGGCTTTCGTGACCACCACCGTTAACGGGTTGCTTGCAGAACAAGGAGGGCGCCTGAATTGCCTGCTCGTTCCCGCAACGGTCGAAGACGTCGAAGCCGCAGCCATTGCCCGCTGGCAGAGGTCCTGATTCTCTCTTTGTGCGCGCGGAAGCGTTGATGGGGAGGAGGGGTGTGGTTGCACCAATGAGCAACGTCGTGATGCTCCTGTCCTTCCTGCTCTTCCTCGGCTTCTTTGCAGCCGTAGGGCTGTCGAGCATGCGTGTCAAGGAGGACACCACGGACGATTACCTCGTCGCAGGACGTGGCATGCATCCGGCTTTGGCGGCTCTTTCTGCGGTCAGCACATGGAACAGCGGCTACATGTTCATCGGTTTCATCGGGTTCACGTATGATGTCGGTTATTCGGCCATTTGGATCGGATTGGCCTCGACCATCGGCCAGTTGCTCGCTTGGATTTGGCTCTACAAGTACATCCAGCAAGAAGCCCACTTCCGTGGCGTTCGGTCCCTGTCGTCCTTGGTCGCAAACGTGACTGGAGCGCCCGAGGCAAAACTTGCCGCCATGCTGTCCGTGGTCTTTCTTTCCGTGTATGCAGCGGCTCAGTTGACCAGCGGAGGCAAAGCCCTGTTTGCCATGATGGGGTGGGACCCTGTGTTGGGCATACTGATCGGCTTCGTCCTCGTGGTGGCCTACTGCTATGCGGGCGGCATCCGCGCCTCAATTTGGACGGACGCGGCGCAGTCCTGCGTGATGATCATCGGAACGATCATGCTCTGCTGGGTGGCGCTTGGCCAGGTCGGTGGATTAGGTGGCCTGAACACCAAACTCGCGGCTGAGGACGCAATGCTCACCGGACTTGTGCCGCCAAACTTGGCGCTGGGCGTGAGCCTGTGGGTCTTTGCCTTCTTCCTTGGTGGCCTTGGTGTTGCAGGACAGCCACAAGTGGTCTCGCGCGTGATGACGCTCGGAAGCGACAAGGAACGCAAGCAAGCGATGGTGTGGTTCTTTGTCTGGCAGACGCCGTTCATCGCCCTCATGTTGGTCATTGGGTGGGCCAGCCGCGTCGTGTTCACGCAGGATGGGTTTGACGCCGAGCTTGGCCTACCAACCCTCGCCATGGAAGTCCTAGGCCCCTTCTGGGCTGGACTCATCCTTGCTTCCATCTTCGCTGCAACCATGTCCACCGCCGACAGCCAGGTGCTTGCATGCACAGCGGCCGTCACCGATGACATCCGACCGGAGTGGAGCCAAGACCACAGCACGACAAAGAAGGTCACGTTGGTGATGGCCATGTTCGCGACGGTCATTTCCCTCGGCGGCCTCTACGTTCCAGGTGGAGACTCCGTGTTCTCCCTGGTTGTGCTGGCCGTGTACGGCCTCGGGGGCATCTTTGTGCCCATGTTGATCATCCGATGGGCCGGTTATCAACCGGACACCCGCCACTCGGTCACGATGATGATCGCCGCCCTTGCAGGCGTCATTGTATGGCGACTGCTCGGCCTCAACGAACACGTGTTCGAGTCGATTCCGGGCATGAGCATGGCCTTCCTCGCACACTTCATCGACCATGCCGCTCGTGTCAAAGAGGGGTCTCCGCTCGGTCGATTCGAGGTCCCATCGGGACGCGCCATCGGCATCGCTGCCCTCGTTATCCTCGCTCCAGCCGCCGCTGCAGAAGGCGCCTACCTCCTTCGCGACACCCCGGATGCAAGCGGTACTGCGGCCTCATGGTCCATCGAAGGAAGCATCGAATTCATTGAAATTGGATCCGGCGAAGAGTTCGTCGCTGACGGGCAGACCGTCACCGTTGAGGTCCACAGCGATGGGGCAGGTGGAGCCACCGACGGGCGAAACGTCGTGGGCATCATCGCGACGTTGGTGTACGACGAAGACGAGACGTCAGGTGGTCCTGGATGTGCGGCCCCCGGGGCCTCAGATGCTGCCCCAGACACCATCAGCGGTTTGCTTCAGCGGGCGGAGCGTTCCGAAAGCGCAGAGGGACAAAACACCGAGGGGAGCACGGCCTCCCACGACGTAGCGATCGAATGGTTCGACCGTGCCTTGTATGATGCCGGCAGCGCGGACAACATTTCAGAGGCCAATCTGCGAGCGGCGCTTGATGGAGGTGACGTGGGCTTCGGCCCCTCAACCCTCGACCTGAGCGTGACCGTCTCCACCGGAGGGGGCGCCTTCTGCAACCACCAAGACGACGGTGAAACAGTGCAGTGGAGCGTTTCGCTCGTGGTGCTTGACTACACGTTGACCAAGGCAGAAGGGTGAGAAAGCCTCATTCCACACGCCACCCGCCGTAAAACGAGGCAGACCAATGGCACGTGCACCGCAGGTCGAGTTCCCTGGCAAAAAACGCCAGCGGGTGCGAATGCGAGGCACGAAACACGCCAATGAAGACACGGCAAAACGCCTCCGTCGAAATCTCGACCGTTTGCTCGAACATCCTGAACGTGCCCTTCCCGAACTCACAGGATCGGTTCGACGTGGATGGCGACGCGATCCGATTGAGCGAACCATGAAAGAAATCGACCAAGTTGTTCAACGCCGTGGTGACACGTCATGGCTCAAGAAACGCATGCTCGCAAGGCGCGGTGACCACATCGCAAAAGCCCTCGCAGGCAGCTTTCATGCCGCCCACGACGTCGAAATCTCCACCGTTGGGAAATACCAGAATTCTGCCTTTGGCAGTGGGTCCTACATCCGCAGAGGGGATGGAAAGCAAGCCTACCTCGCCAGCCTGCAGAACCACAGCAACGTCACGCTTCGCATGCTGGCATGGGAAGAACATGCCCGACGTGGCCTCCACTTTTTCTCCTGGAGCGAGGGTTTCGTGTGCACCGGAAGGGACACCACGCCTCCAGATGGTTGGTTGGATGATGTGCTGGAGCGTTCCCGCTTCACCTTCACCACCACGACCGTTGAAGGCGTCACCGTCCATCACACCGAAGGCATCGATGCGACCGTGGTGGCCAACGACCACCATGACGTCACCGGGTACATTCGCTTGGTGTTCCACCACGGTCCAATCGTGGCCATCGATCTTGACGCCGTGGGCACGGCCGGAGAGAAAGACAAGGCCTTCGTCCACCACCTTGCCATGTCCATGCTGCCACCGATCCTCCCTCGTTTGGTTGATGTTGAAGCACGGTGGTCGCCAAAGGGGTGGCCATCAGATCAGGCGCTTCCACAAGGCTGCATTGACGGCATGGACCGTCTCCTCGATGCTTGGCAAGGCCTGACCCTCAACGAGGGGATGCTCGCCGGTCGGCTGAAGGCCGAGGTGTTGACCAACCTCGAGCATGGCCTGGTGTTGGACGACCGATGGTGCGACGGCGAGAACGTTGACGACGTGGTCGAGCACCTTTCAGAACTCGGAGGCACCGAAGACGAAGCCGTGTTTGCTGCCGCCATGCTAACCGCCCGGATGGCCATCGGTGGTGGCATCATCGACACGCGTGGGGAATTGCGGGAGCGTGACGAAGGTGCGCTGTTGGTCACCAAGGGCGCAAGCCTGAACGCCATCATGGGCGCCCTTTGGACCGAACACCACGAAGACGGTCTAATCGGGCTTGGGCTCGAAGGTGATGACCTTGCAGCCATCCTCGCCTCGGTGGACGGTCGCCCGAAATCCTTCGGTGCTTTCCTCCGTGGTTTGGACGATGCACGTGCAGCCGCACGGCGTGAGGCCCGCTTCCCGCACCGACGTGGCCAGATTGCGGGCCCTCTTGGCCTTACGCATGACCTGGTGCTGACCGGTCTGTTGGACGGCGACGGTCGAGCGCAAAAGGCGGCTTGTGGACGTCACGACGACGTCGAAGAAGCCGCGGCTGCATGGGCTTGGCTGCTTGCCGCTGAGCGCCACACGGGCCAAGAGTGGCATTTTGAACCGGTGGCGAGGGACCGTGGTGGCGCATGGTCCACCGCCGCTCGAGCACTCATCGAGGCAGGAAAGGCCTTGCTCAATGAAGAAGACAAGGTTCACCGTGAAGCGTTCGAAACCGCCCTCTCGAACCTCGCGGCAACCATGGGTGTCGCTGCGCCGTGATGCTCAGCCCTCAAGGGCTTGGGCGATGTCGTCCCACAGGTCTTCGACGTCCTCGATGCCGATCGACATGCGCACGAATCCTGGAACGATGCCCGCCTGCATTCGAACGTCTTCTGGCACGGCACCGTGGCTTGAATTGAAGGGGCACTCAATGAGCGACTCAATACCTCCGAGGCTGGTCGCTTCGTAGATGATGTTGAGTTTGCGCATGAAACGCAAGGCTGCCGCATCGCCTCCCTTGACCACAAAGGCAACCATGCCTGAGCCCTTGGGCAGCACGCGTTGCGCCACCTCATGATCAGGATGGCTCTCGAGCGACGTGTGGTAAACACGTTCGATGGCAGCATGCTGTTCAAGCCGCGCCGCCACGGCTGCAGCGTTGCTGCAAATGACCGGCATGCGCACGTGCAGGGTTCGCATTCCTCGTTCGAGAAGGTAGCATGCATGTGGGTCAGGCGAAGCCCCAAAGTGCACTTTTTGCATGAACACCTTAGAGACCAAGTCGGCGCGACCGACCACCGCTCCACCGATGATGTCGCTGTGCCCGCCCAAGTATTTCGTGGTGGAGTGGATGACCAAATCGACACCGTAACTCAACGGGTTGCATCCCCAAGGGCTGGCAAAGGTGCTGTCGATGACGGTCAGCAAATCATGGCGCTTCGCGACCTCCACCATGGCCGGAATGTCGCAAACCTTCAGCACAGGGTTGGTCAGGGTCTCGATGTAGAGCATCTTCGTGTTCGGCTGAATGGCCGCCTCATAAGAGGCGGGGTCGCGCATGTCTGCCAGCGTGACCTCAACACCGAAACGGGTCAGTTCGCTGTTCAGCAAGCCGTACGTCCCGCCGTAAATGTCTGCACTGGCCACGATGTGATCTCCAGCATTCAACAACCCAAGAAACACGGCTGATATTGCACCCATGCCGCTTGCAAAGATTTCAGCATCCTCGCCACCTTCCATGGCGCGAAGCTTCTGCGCAACAGCATCGGCATTGACCGAAGACAAACGGGCGTAGAGCAAGGTATGCTGGGCTCCTGCCGCCCATCCTGCGTAGCGTTCATCGGTCAATCGGTACGTGGAGGATTGGAAGATTGGCGTGTTCACTGCGTCGCCAATGTGTTGCGTTCCAGCGTGCACCGCGTTTGTGGCAAACCGTCGGTTTGTCAGGGGGGCATCGGTGCCGCCGGTTGTGGAGTTCGTCTTGCCACCTGCCATAACCTCCCTCTTGCGATGAGGGACTTGAACGATGCGTTCATTCGCCGAGGCTCATTCTTCCTCGCTTTGGCTGTTCAATTCAACCATCAGGTTACCAACGACGAGCAGTCCCCCGCCCACGAGGATCCACGGCGTCCATCCGACCAAACCAAGCGCAAGGCCATACAACGTAGCCCAGACGGGTTCGAGGGTGTAGATGATGGCCGCACGCACGGGTTCCAAGTGGCGCTGGTAGAGGTTGAGGATTCCAAGCGCGACCAAGGATCCAAACAGGCCAAGGCACAGCAGTGGGATCAAGACACCCTCGACCCGAAGCACACCAATCAGATCCGATGCTTCGGCGCCAGTGCGCGTTGTGAGAAGCGCGAGCGCCATGGCCAACACGGCTACGGTCACAAAAGACGTGAAGGTCAGGGCCATCGGGTCCATCCGCATCGTGTACCGCTGCGTTAACAGGATGTGGACAGCAAAGCATACCGCACAAAAGACGGTGATGATTTCAGCCCAGCCCCACGTCAAGTGCGGTGGGCCCTCGATGAAACCTGCACCAAGGGTGGCCAGAAGGACGCCAAACCACAGCAGCCGCGTCGGTCGTCCTTCGCCAAACAGGTTGGACAACAGCGCCGTGCTGACGACGTAAAGGGAAGTCAAGAACGCTGACGTGGAGGGTTCCAGCTCGCCAAGTGCTGTCATTTGCGCCAAGAAGCCAGCCAAGAGTGCGAGGCCAAGGGCGAGCCCTGCGGTCCATACCTCTGGATTTCCGAGGTGCCTACGGACGGAAGGGAACAAGGGCAGAACAAGGGCAGCCAATGCAAACCTCGCAGAAACGAGGAAGGCAACAACAGACGTGGTCCCGATGCGGTCCAAATCCGGTTCGATGGCCAGCATGATTTCGCGCATCCAAATGAAGGTCGCCCCCCACACGAGGGTGACCAACAACAGCATCCACGTCGCCCGGCGGCGCACGGTTGACGTGGGGTCCACGCGCGTTTGACGCAGGCCAAGGGTGTGAACGTTCCGCGCCAGCGCAAGGACCAACCTCAAGGAATGCCGGCCATGCCATCCACACATGCGCTCGTGGGAGGGTCCTATCGAGACCGGACCGGTGCCCGAAGATGGGGTAGACTTCGACGCCATCGTGGTCGGTGGAGGGCCGGGTGGTTCGGCTGCAGCAGGGTATCTCGCGATGAAAGGACAGCGTGTCTTGCTTGTGGAAAAAGGCGTTTGGCCGCGCGACAAAGTCTGCGGCGATGCTGTGGGTGGAAAATCGCTTTCCCATGTGGCTGCGCTTGGCGTGAAACCACGGCTCGAAGCCACGCCTCATTTCCGGGTGACGGGCATCCTCTTCTCCAGTCCAAAAGGCAACAGCGTCCGCGTCCCGCTCCCCGAAGAAGACGTTGAACGGCTCGAGGCTGGATACGCGTTGCCTCGCGCCCAATTCGATCACCTCATGTTCGAACGCTCGACCGAACTCGTGCTCGAAGCCGGTGGCGCAGTCGTCCAAGGCGCGGACGTCCGGACGGTGCTCTTCGATGACGGTAAGGGCGGAGCGGACCCCGGGCCAGGAAGCGGTGAGGCGAGAACCGTGCGAGCCGTCGAAGTGCGCCTTGGAGGGCGCCAGGGCGAGACCTACACATGGCACAGCCGCGAGGTCGTTGGAGCTGGTGGCTACCGTTGCCCGGTGGCCAGGGCCCTGGTCGAAGAGTCCCACGGTGAGACCATGGTTGACCGCATGCACTACTGTGCAGGATACCGCGAATATTGGCAAAACGTCGAGGGGTGCGGACCTAAGGTGGGTGATATCGAGATTCACTTTGTGGACTCGATCATCCCCGGCTACTTCTGGCTCTTCCCCGTCTCAGAAGGGGTCGTCAACGTCGGTATCGGGATGGTCGTCGGCTTGATGGACAAGCAGAAGAAGAAGCTGAGAGCACTCCAAGCAGACGTGATAGCAAACCATCCGTTGTTCAAGGAACGATTTGCAAATGCGACGATGATCCGTGGCAGCAACAAGGGGTGGCAACTGCCTTTTGGTTCCCCACGGAAGAAGGAATCGCGGCAACCACGTCGGTCGGCGGGCTGCGGCATCCGCCTTGTTGGCGACGCGGCGAGCCTGGTTGACCCATTCTCGGGTGAAGGCGTTGGAAACGCCTTGGTCACCGGGGAAATGGCCGCACGGCACATCGTCGAAGGCCTTGCGCCCGAAGCCTACATGGAAGAAATGTGGGCCATGCTCGGTCCTGAACTGACAAACTCCTACCGGATGCAGAAGCTGTCACGTCGGGCATGGTTGCTCAATTGGTTCGTCGGGAAGGCGAGCCGCAAACCGGCCTTGCAGGAGATGATGACCGAGATGATCGCGAGCAAAGAGGCACAGGAGAACCTGCACTCACCCCTCTTCATGGCCAGGACGTTGCTCTTCTGACCAAGCTTCTTCGTCGCTGAAGGCGGGTCTGCTCCGCACCGGGACTCGTGCCAAAATGGCCGCCAACATGACGGAAAGCAACACCGAGATGGCCAGCAATTGCCCTGTGTCTTGTGCCGGAGGGTAGCGGCTCAGGCCCACGACTGCGAACACGGACACAGAAGAAAAAGCGGCTCCCCATCGCGCAAGGGCATCGCTTGACGTGTTCCGGTGCCCGGCACTGGCGTGCGCGAGGTAATCGGCGGCAAAACCCATGCCAAGAAGGACTGCAGGTGCGGTGTTGACGCCACGGCCACCCATATGGCTGGCCAGTCCATCCACCGCAATCCCTACCGCAACGGTGCCGATTGCAATGCGCAACGCTTGGTGCCGTGAGCCCGTCACCACACCCGCCAAAACGAAGACTGCAGCACCTGCGGCCAGCACTTGCACGACCCTGGTGGCTTCGAAGGCCTTCGCAAGGGCAATGCCAACCACGAGGTCCCCGCCAATGACGCCGGTCAAACCGTTGTGTTCCATGAGACCAATCACGTCTTGCTGGAAGAGGTGTGCGCCGTCGGCATCCTCGCCGTCAATGATGGCGATGAGATGGACACCGGTCATTTCTCCTCCGTTGCGTAACAAGGAATCTTCGAGCAAGATTGCCCCGCGGTGGCGGGAGTACCACGTGACCATCGTGTCGTTAGCGTGCGGGTCGGTGTCTGGGATCCCGAGCACCAGGGGTTGACGCGCTGTCCCCGTGTCGTATGCGATGAGTGTCGGGTGCTGAGAGAGTTGCGTGGTGAAGTCGACCAGTCGCCGTGGATCGTCACCCTCCTCGACATCGACCACAATCTGAACCAAGGTGCTTGAGGCAATCATGTACGTGCCGCGTAGGTNGTCCAACTCATCCANTGATGGGTCGTCTTCGGGCAAGAACTGGTCGATGTCGAGGATTTCCACACCTGGAGGTGACGTGGCAGCGANCCCTGCCATGAGGATCAAGGCAACCGGCCATANCCAAGCGACGGGCGAGAACACCAGAGGCGAAGTCTGTGCGGGTGGACGGGGCGGCGTCCTTCTGGTGGCGAGGTAGGAGCGTTCCAACACATACCTGGTGACGAACCAATCGAGGAATATCCCGATGATCATCACGAGAGCCAACCCCCGTTGAGCCCGAATGGGGGAGAACAGTGCAAGGGACACTGCCCCGATGGTGGTGACCATGGCCACGAGAAGGAGCCGGCGAACTTCCATTTTCGACCGCGACGAAACACTGTACCAGAATGCCCCGTCTACGGCCACCGCCATGATGATCGGGATGGCAATGGCATCGATGACTGTGAACCGATGTCCGAACAACGTCAGAAGACCGAGTTCGGCCGCAACGACCAAACCCACCGATCCAAATGTCTTCGCGACCGTCGTTGGACGGCGAAGAACGATTAGAAGAAGGGCGGTCAACAACGCTGCTGCTGCTGGCAACACAACCGAGAGATCTTCTTTTGCGATCTTCTCTGATTCCTTGAACAGCATGTTCACACCGGCCGGCTCAAAGGTGTACGGCGTGTTGGCCGAAACCTTGTCCGCCCAGCGTTGTAGTTCGAGCCAATCTGTAGGCGGTTCCTCAGAGTCCAGCCAAGCCATCCAGAGCAGTTCATTGGCATTTGGGGGAACGGTCGGAGACGCGCCCGCAAAGGCGGGGCATGCGACACCCATGTTGCTGCCCTTTGGCAACAAGAGAAGGCTTGCTTCGAGGGCGCGTTGTTCCTCCTCGGTCGCATCATCTGCACACCACCCTCCTTCCATGGGGGGCTGCAACACGTCTGACCACATGCTTGCTTCCGACATCGAACGGTTTTGCGAAGCAAAGGCCGCCGACCATCGTGCGAATGGAGTCTCCAGCCGTTCAATCCAGGTGTGCTCGACGTCGAAGGCATACTCGCCTTCGGCCGAAATCGCTCCGGCCTCAATGTCCATGAGGTCATGTACACGGGAAAGGTTCGTTGTCAGAGGTCCTGAATCATCGTGACGAACACGCACGATGAGGAAACCCGACAACCCTTCAGTCGACGCTTCGTTTGTGAGGCGATCGCGAGCTGGGTCATCGAACAGGGCCGCAGTGTCCATGGAAGCCTCGGGTGGAATCACGAGCAAGGGGAGACAGAGGACGGCGAGCACGGTCAGCACAACGGCTTGGCCACGGCGGTCGAGTTCGTCTGGCAAAACCCATGAGGGGCGCACATTGCGCTGAACCGCCCCCCTGGTCTTCAACGCCACTCTGTCCACTCGCCAGTACCTGGATCTCTGTAGTACCAATTGTCAGAGCCGGCAGGGTACTCCAAGCCTTCGTATCCGTCGTACATCTGCCCTGTGGCCGACCGAGGAGGTTTGGATGGCGGAGTGGCACTGATGCTCGCGGCCAATTCGTTAAACATGGCTTCCTCCACAGCGAAGTCTTTGTCGATGGGTGGTTCCGAATCGCGTCCACGGAGCACCAACACGGCCACAAAGATGGCCACAAGCAGTGCACCTGTCGCGCCAGCGGCAATCAGAACCGTCGATGACAATGCTGCACCCGATTCGCCCTGTTCATCAGTGCCGTTGTCTTCAGCTTCCACCGCACATCCCGTCGTTTCTGGATACTCGAGGCAGTATGCTTCAACGGTCATGTCGGCTGCACAGGCAAGGCATTCCGCGTTCATTGCTTCACAGCAGACATCTGAATCCTCGCCAACGAGGCGGTCGTCCGTATCATCAAGTGCATCGCAGATGCCGTCGCTGTCCACGTCAGAAGGCACAGAGGTGTCGAGAAGGGGATCCGATCCACATTCGATTTCCTGTTGGTCCGAAGCCCCGTCGCCGTCATCATCATCGTCCCTGTTGTCGCCCACGGCATCTTCGTCCGTGTCCACCCACTCTGTGGCGTCGGTCGGGAAGGCGTCTCCTCCGGTGCAGATGGACGGTATGCTGGTGGGCCCGTCGCAGTGGCCGTCGTTGTCCGAATCCGGCCACAGGGGGTCGGTTGCTGGGGTCCCGGTCAATTCCATGAGGTCGGAACGCCCATCGCCGTCGTCATCGCTGTCTGCGTTGTTGCCAATGCCGTCTCCGTCCGTGTCGTCCCATTCTTGAGGATCGTCTGGGAAGGCATCCAGCGTGTCACCCACCCCGTCACCGTCTCGGTCGCCCGGCAATCCACCATCGATGCCTTCCTCTTCGACCACAATGGTCAGTTCAGCAGGATAGTACAAACCGCCAGATACACGAATGGTGATGTTGCCTTGAGGGATGGCGAAAGACGTCTGCCCGTTGACGTCGCTTAACAGGCTCGACAAGGTCATGTTGTCTTTCACGAGCGTGACAGACAGCCCTTCAACGGGCTGGTTCGATTCGTCAGTGACGGTCAACAGCACCACATCGCCCGGCGCAGGGTCACTCGGAGTGAACACCAAACTGAGGTTCTCCATCCGGGGCGGTTCTGGGTTTGGAACAGAGAGGACTGTGCTGACGGCGGAGACGAGGGTTGCGTCCGCGCCAGAGCCCTGCTGGGCTACGCCGATGACCGTGTATTCCGATATCGGAGATGACAAGGCGGGTAGCGCCAAATCCGCGCTGGAACCTTGCCCCCAAGCGACGGTGCTGAACCGGCTGGCATAGGTGTCGAGGAAGTCGATTACATCGTCGACTTGTTGCTCTTGGTCGAGGTCGTTGTCGCAAGTCGGGTTCCACTCACCCTCTTCCCACTCTTCGCCATTGTACACCGTGGTAAACGAGGAATCGTACGACGTACCAGAAGAGAAGCGGTACGTAGCGTAAGCATGGGGAAGATCGTACTTGATTATGGCCGCCTGGCCGTCCACCTCCATAACGGTCCAATTCACCTCTGCACCCGACGATTCGTCAATCAAAGTGGCGCCAGCCAAATTTGGGGCAGGCAAGCCGGAGCCGTAGTGGCTGTCGTCCGAGCGGTGATACACGGTGGCTTCGAGAGCATGAACCTCGGATTGACTTTGGTCGTCCCAGTGGGTGTGCGCCCACCAACTGATCTCCTCGCAGACGTTCATGAGGTCGGACTCGATGCCGGCCCACTCGACCTCGGGTCGGACCGCGTCGGTCATCAGCAACTCCGAAACGGTGGACGTGTCGATCACCGCTGGGTCGAAGCCGTGGCTCGGAGACGCCACGGCAAGGATTCGCGTTGCTGCTTCAATGTCCTCATGTAACGCAACGTTCGTGATTTGACCTGGGCCAAGCGACCCCGTAAGGTTGAGTTCTTCTGGGTTTACCACAATCAGACCGACGTGCATGGCCGCTGGGGTCAGTGGATCACTCATCCCTTCCTCTTCGGCGCTGGACGGCCCCATCATGATGCCCACCAGCGAAAGGGGAGCCGTATGATTCAGCAGGAGGCTGCGTGAAGATTCTCCTGCATTGAAGGTCATCTCGTGCAACTTTGCTTCCCCTGTGAGGTTCACGTCTGGGAAGACTTCAGAGAGATTGAGGGGCATGTGGCCGACCACGGCATGATATGGCCCATTCTCAAGCCCTGAAGCAACCACTTGGACGCTTTGGCTGATTCCGCTCACGTTGGCCGCGTACACTGGTAGCCCGGCAAAGTGGTCGATGACGTCCATGCCAGACAAACCGACAGTAGCGGTGGTGGCCATCGCGATGTTGAAGCCGATTCCGGTCCGGGTCACACCGGTCAGCCCATCGGTGTGGGAGGCTTGGACGAGGTTCACGTACGCGCCGGTGTGTGGAGGCACCGCCGTCAGGGTCGCCATGCCCTGTGCGTTGGACATGAGGGCCTGTTGGTCAAGGACCTCAAACGGCCCATCGGTGATGAAGCGGTCGATGATGGCTGGGCTCGGCGTGCTTGATTGCTCCTCGCCTTTGAGTTGGCAGTAGTCGTAATCCTCGTACGGACGATAATACGACGTGTGGTACTCTTCACCATCCTCGCCCGTCAAAATCCCTTCGTTCTCATCGAAGGTGAAACTCAATTCATTCACGTGGCCGTGCTCCGTGGTGTACTGCACGGTCACGAGGTGTTCGGTGGTGCCGTCCGACGTGTCGTAGGTGTACGACTCACTCCCAGACTCTGCCGGGACCGTCGAGGAGAAGCTGCTGCCGTCTCCGTAGTCAATGTCCACTTGGTCCAGGCTGGCATAGGGGTAAGGCGTACCGTTCTCACTTCGGAAGCTGCCATAGGACCACTCGATATTGAGTTCTCCCACAGACCATGCTTGCAACGTGTTGATCATGCACCCAGGGCTGTCGGGGAGCGGCGCTTCGTGTTCGTAGCGGAACTCAAGACCGTCGGCGGTGATGCCTGTCGTGGTGAACAAGGCCACGCCCCGGGCACTCTTGGACACCTGAGCGTTGACGTCACCAGACAGATTCCAACCAGAGGCGTCTCCTGATGCCGAGAGGTATCCGCCAAATGCAGCTGGATCATCACCGAGTGGTTCGCCCTCATTGTTCGATTGTCGTGGTTCAACCGTCACGTTAAGCACGCCGTCCACGTCATCGCCGGAATACTGAGCGGCAGGGCCGGAGGCGTCGAACATCAACTCTCCATTTGGCGACAGCGATGCTGCGGCAGATGCCCCCAGTCCGGGCGAAATGCGCAGCAGAGCACTGTCCACCTCAGCACCGAACAGGGCACCATCCGCAGCATCATACACCGAGGCTTGAACGTCCATTTCCGAGGCAACTAGCACGGTTTCGTCGGCGTTGACCAACACGCCCAAAGCGGACACGATGAAGAGCTCCTCGTTCGCTTCACTGGCCATGGAATCGAGCAGCGAGGGGCGGAGTGAATCGACCTTCAACGTCGCCCTCTCGATCGTGCAGCCGTTGTCAGCACATGGGGCAGTCCATCCTGCCATTGGTTGGCTGAAGGTGTACACTTCCGCTTTTGCACGATCGGCGGTGAATCTGCCGGTGTAGAGGTGGTCGCTGATGCCGAGGTCCAAAACGACGTTCGTGACTTGCCCGCTGCTGTCGGTCACGCTCATGTTGAAGTCGTTCGGCCTGTCGTAATCCGCGCACCCATCGCAATCAAAATGCAGCTCGAATCCGAGGTCAAGCTTGTACTTGTTGAGGGCCAAGGTTTCCACGGGATGAAGGTCATCGAACATGACCTCCTCCCACGTGGTGCTGGACTCATCATTGCCATCACCATCCTCGCCGTCGTCATCGTCCTCTTCGTCATCACCGTCATCCGATCTTGTCCATTCCAGTTCCTTCTCGAGGGTTGCGTTGGCAGCCCATGACAGGAAGTTTTGCACAGCATTGCCCGCATCGTTCCAAGCGGGATCTTCAGTGGTGTCGCGGAGGATGGTCAACACATCGACGTCAAACCCATTGAAGTCGTCAAAACCGGAGCTGACATGAGGGTACGACGTGTCCATTCGTGCTTGCCATTGCAGACCTTCGGTGGTGTTGAGCAGCAACTCGTATTCCCACAGGATTTCATCGGGAAATTCGTCACCATCGAGGTCTTGCACGGTCACGTCCATCTGCGACCAGCCATACACCAAACGCTGGAACGGGGTCATGTTGGCGTAATCTTCGTCCGCGAGTGGGGCGACCCAGGCCTCCAAGCCGTCAATGATGGCTTCGGGATGGGCTGAAACCGAAAGCAGTGCAATGTTCCGAAGCACGGTCTGGAACGAGGCGAAGACCATTTCATTGTTCGAAAGGTTGTCCAAGGCGTCGCTAAGGCCTTCCCATTCTTCGCTTCCTACCATGGCGTCATAGGCGGCGGAAAAATTGTCAGTGCCGGCAAACCGAGTGAAGTTTTCAATCGGATCGAAGGCCTGCATGTACGAAACGACCTCGTCAAAATCGTCCAACGTACGTGGCAGTGGGAATTCGTCGCCATACACGAGCACGCCGGTCAAGAAGGCCATGCCCGCTTCCTGATCCGAAGACTCGAGGAAATCAAGCAAGGCTTCGAGGAAACGAGCGCCATCAACCATGTCGTAGGAAGGATTGTTGTAGCCCGCGGCGATCATGTTGTTCCACAACTGCGCACTGTCGCCCAAACCAGGTTGGCGGGAAGCATCATCCACGAAAGAGGTCCATCCCCCACTCGCTTGTCCGCTGGCGTTCAGCCCGTCAAACACGCCTTTGATGTCCATCATCGGGTTGGCCGTGTCCCACGTGGTGTCAATGGCTTGCAACACCGATTCAATCTCGTCTCGAAGGGCGTTTGGAATCTGTGTTGCATCGTCCGTGCTGACAAGGTTGCCTTCCTCGGCGGTGATGCTCGCGCCGTACACGCCGCCGGTCGAGGTCAATGGGACAGTGTATACTCCCTCCCAGAGGAGAGCGGCAGGGTCCTCATCATGTGCTCCGCTCGGTGTCATGACCACCGTGTCAATCACAACGCCAGAGGAAGGGAGGCGTTGATTGACGATGAGGTCGAAGGCATCAATGTCTTCGTAATGTAAGATATCAGCGGTGACCACGGTGCTGGTGGTGCTCGCATCCCCCGAATGGCCCTTGGTCAGCGCGTACAAGGAAACCGTGTCACCGACGCTTGTGAATTTCGTCGTTACGTAGCCGTCAACCAGAAGCCAGTCCCCGCTCGCCCCTTCTGCCACTGGAGCGGTTTGAGAAGCGATGACGGTGGACATCGGGGCAAGGGCAAGCAGCAAAACCAGCACGGCTGCCTTGGTGCGCATGGAGACGTCTAGACCTTCCGGCGTATAAGTCAGCCTGTGGAGGGGGTGGAAACGGGGTGCTCGGCGACTCCCAAGCGGAGGGTCCCAGTCGCGTCGGTCAAAGCCGCACACCGAACATCTCCGTTGTTCGCCTCTGTCCAGTGCACGCCCTCGGGCGCCAAATGCACGTGCGTCTCACCCAATGCGATGAACCAGGTGGCCAATGGAGCCAAGGAAGGAGGGGGTGCGATGATCTCACGGGTTACCCCGGCCAACATGGACCCGGAGATGGAGCACCACGTGCGGTTGTTCGGAACCTCTTCACCGACCTCCAGCAGCGACTGGGCCCATCCCCCGCCATCGGTGATGTTTCCTGCTGCCAACGGAACCTCGACCCACGCCGCTGGAGCTTCAACATCTACCGGAGCACGCGGCACGTCGCGCCGGGCCGTGAGGATGGCGTCGGGCGACGTGGTTCGGCAAAGGAAATGGTTTGGAAGGCATGCCAACAATACGTCATCTTCAGATGCCGATGATTGAAGCAAGACGTCCGGACCGGTGCGTGAAATTTTGCCCTCATCGGTGGTCAGCAAGGTGGCATCGCTCCGATCTTTTCCCGGTAGCCATCGCGGTGGATCATGAACGAGGAACACTTCGACGATGGAGGAGCGGTCGCCAGCGTCCCAGTCGAACAGCAACCACTCGCGATGCACGAATCCGTCCGGCCCACGCTCCATCAGGTGCGTGAGGTTCAGGTTTGCTTCAATCCGCCCAAGTCGCCCAGCCTCGTCCACCAAGCCGGTCAACACCACAGGCCCTTGGACCATGATGCCTGTCAATGGATGCTCGCAGTCCCCGCACGGAGGTGCTGCAACCTCGTCTCGCCTAAGCTCGATGGTGGCCACGGCACCCGGCTGAAATTCTTGGAGGCCAAGCGCGTCCATTGCATCGCGCGTGGCCAAGGTCACGGTTCCCTCCAAGGCAATCACCTCTGGCTCGACGATCGGTTCCTGTTCAGGCGTCCAACCGAGGCTGACGGAGGCCATGATGACGATGAGGACGCAGAGCCACTCTGCGCCAGTGAACGTGGCTTCCCTCACGGACCGCGATGACGGGTGAACGTCATGAGGCTGTCTGCCGCGGCAATTCGGGTCTCATCGCACGGTGTGTTTGAAACGCTTTCCAACCCCACGGAAATCGAAGTGGTTCAAGGTGCATATGCGGCAGGGATATGCGTCACGACCATGAGCCGCATGCATGGGCGTGCTCGGGCCGTACTGGCGATGGCGCACGGCATGGCTTCGCTCGCGATGGAAGCGAAGGGTGCTGCGGACCATCGCTTCCTGCGATGACCCTGCAAGCCTGAAGGTCCACGGCCCCACAGAACTCAACGGCGCCACGCACCTTGGAGCAAACGTCAATTTCAACGGACTCAGGGTCAACGGCACAGGCACGCTGCGCATTGGAAACAACTTCCACAGCGGTGAGGATTGCCTGATCGTCACCCAGAACCACCGGTACCACGGCGAAGCTTTGCCTTACGATGCGCACTACGATCTCTTGCCGGTGACCGTTGAGGACAACGTGTGGTTTGGCTCACGCGTAACCGTTCTCGGCGGTGTGACGATCGGTGAGGGAGCCATCATTCAGGCGGCATCCTGCGTGGTCAAAGACGTCCCTGCTGGAGCCATCGTTGGTGGCCATCCTGCGGCGCAGTTTAGCGAGCGCGACATGGAGCACTACGAGCGTCTGAAAGCAGAAGGCCGCTTCCATTGATGCCTCCAAAGACGGGCTTCTCATCCGCCTCAACCAGCGGCAGGGATATGGGCGCGATGGACGAGCCGGGCTCATGAACGGCGTCGGTGCAAACCTCGAGGGCGTGGAAGCGGTCTTCCTTGACCTCGACGGCACCATTTACCTGGGAGGCAATTTGATTCCCGGCGCGTTGGAGTTCTTGGGTCGCTGTGAAGCCAAAGGCGTGCGGCGCTATTTCTTGTCCAACAACTCGAGCCGTTCGGTGACGCAATACCATGCCAAACTGGCCAACCTGGGCATTCCTTGCACCGAGGACGATATCCTGCTGTCCACCCATGACCTGCTTGCATGGTTGGCTCTGGAGGGCGTCACGCGCACCTATGCTGTCGCGACAGAAGGCATGTGTGCCATGATGGAGGCCGCAGGCATTTCCACCCGAGACGAGGACCCAGAATACGTCGTTCTTGGCTACGACACAGAAATCACCTATCCAAAATTGGAGGACGCGAGCGTACACCTTCACCGGGGCGTACCGTTGGTGGCAAGTCATCCCGACATGGTCTGCCCGTCGCCCGACGGCGGACTCCCGGACGTCGGTGCATACCTCGCTCTGTTTGAAGCGACGACCGGCGTGACGCCGGACCACATCTGCGGCAAACCGAATCCTGGCATGATCCTCCATGCCGTGGAGGCGCTCGGACTACGTCCGGACCAGTGCGCCATGGTCGGCGACCGACTCTACACCGACATCGCGATGGCCAACCGTGCCGGGGTCGTCGGTGTGCTCGTGCTCTCTGGCGAGGCCACGAAAGAGGACGTTGCTGCCTTGCCCGCCGATGCCTTGCAAACCCCCGACGTCGTCGTTGGAAGCGTCGATGCATTGCTGCGCTGAGGTCCACCATCTGGCTTAAGTCGCCGAGAACGATGGACGTGCGTGCACCGTCCGCTCCTCCTGGTGCTTGTGCTCCTGACCGCCTCCCTCGCTGGATGCGTATCTGACGAGCCATTGATGCTTGAAGTGACGGCCAGCGAGACCCATCCGGTGGTCGTTGAGACGTATCATGACGGCGTGCTCATGGAGAAGACCGGGGCAGTGGTTTCCCTCGATTTCTCCGGATCAACCTCCGCCGTGATGTACGCCGTAGAGGTCTCTGACGGCCGGACCCCCGTCGAGGCCTCAGCCGAAGAGGGAGATGTGGTTAACCTCACCTTCGACGTGCATGGTGTGTACACCATCACCGTGACGGCCGTCGATGCGAAGGGGCGAGAGGTCAGCCAGAACCTCACCGCTCGAGTGGACCTGAGGATCATGTGGATCGAGGAGGCCACACAAGACCCTACTGCCTTATCCTTCGACCCGTTGCCAAAATATGGCGGCCCAATGGCAGACTACATCACCATCGAGTCCGTCATCAGCAACCCCGATTTGAT
>PCBQ01000022.1 GCA_002731395.1 Methanobacteriota archaeon | reverse complement strand
CGGCAAACACGTTGCCGACGGTGGTGCCAAAGTCATCGAACTGAACTTCGTTTGGCATGCTGGAGCGCTTGACGATGTACTCCTTGACGTCAGCAAAACTACCGACGTGCACACCACCGATGAGGAAGCAGCGCGTGCCTTCTGCGAAGACGATGTGCTCGAGCACGTTTTGTTCGGGAAGGGAAATGCGCACAGCGTCGTGCGTCGCGTACTGCGTAGCATCGTCAACGAGGATGTTGCGGCCGTCGTGCAGGTTAACCTGGGTCTTGCCACCCTTCACGGTGGTCTTGCCTTCCACACGGCAGACCTTCCACGCCGCGTCAGACGCGGGGATGGGGCGGTAGCGGAGACGGCCTTTGTGGTCGAGGATGCAGCGGTAGTTGTCCTCACCGAGGGTGAGGACGTCCATCAGCCCCACGCTACGGCGGGTCTCACGGCACACGCGGCCGTCGACCTTGACGAGGCCTTGGTTGAGGATGGCACGAACCTCACGGTTCGTGTTCGCAAGCCCAAGGACGTCACGGATGATCATGTTGAGGGGCATACCGCGCTCGAGGGAGTGGGCTCCCGGCTTGGGCTTGGACACCCACACGCTGGTCTTCCGAGGAAGGGGCCAGCTGCGGGGCATAACGAGGCGCTTCAGGTGGTTTGGACTGGCCATGATGTTCAACTCCTGTTCTCCGTGAGTTTCTGCATGCGCAGCTTGTCGGATTCGTCCAGACGGACGATCACAACGTTGGAGGCGTGCACTGGAACCGCTTCTTCGCGGTTATCGGATTTCGCAACCGTGACGCCTTCGATGGTGAGACGACCCGTGTTGGAGTCGACGGTCAGCACGACACCTTCGGTTGCACCGTCATGGCGCTTGCCACCGTGGCGCTTGCCGCCATGAGCCATGTCGCCGCGGACCACGCGGACGGTGTCACCGACGCGAACGGTCGTGGAGCGGAGGTGCGCAAGGCGCTCGTCGGGGTTCGCCAACATGAGGCGGGCTGCGACGTTGCGACGCTTGATGTGCTGGGGCGCTTTGGCCTGGGCCTTGCGCTGCTTGCCGGGCTTGCTGCTCTTCACCATGGTCTCACCTCACACAATCTGCTTCGCCGTAGCGGCGATCCTGGGCCAGCGCTCCGCTGCTTCGCGAGCGACGGGGCCCTTGATGTCGGAACCTTGGACGTCCCCACGCTCGTTGACGATGACGCAGGCGTTGTCCTCGAACTGCACCCAGCTGCCGTCGGCCCGACGGAAGGGGCGGCGCTGCCGCACGATGACGGCGTTGAACATCTGACGGCGGGTTTGGGGGGTTCCCTTCTTCACGGAAACCTTCGCGAGATGGCCGACACCCGCGGAGGGGTAACGACGCATCGTACCACCGAGCTTGAGGACGTTGATGATCTGGACGACTTTCGCCCCGGTGTTGTCGGCCACGTGGAGGCGTGCCGCTGTGGGCAGACCACGGGTCTGACGGCCGGCGATGCCCTTCATCAGGCCTCACCTCCGGAGGTCACTTCGACCACGCAGAACGCGACCGACTTGGAGAGTGGGCGACATTCCATGACCTTCACGATGTCACCGACCTCGACCTTTCCAATGCAAGAGGGGAGGTGGGCGCTCATTTTGCTGGTGCGCTTTTCGAACCGTTCGTACTTCTGCATGTAGCGAACGTTGTCACGCTGCAAGGTGATCGTGCTCTGCATGCCCACGCTGGAGATGGTGCCCTCAAGCACCTGACCGCGCAGGCGGAGGCTGCCGTAGAAGGGACAGTTTTCGTCCCCGTCCCACTCACCAGTGGGGGCCTTCACGTCGATTCCAATGTCTCGCATGTTCACACCTTCGGGTAGTTGCGGTTGGTTCTGTCTTCAGGTCGCTGCCGCATCAGCGAACCGTCGATGACGGTCGAGGAACCGTCGATGGAAAAGGAAATGCCGGCTTTGCCGAGTGTGAGGGCACGCTCGCCCTCGAGGAGATGGATGGTGTTGCGGGTCTCGCCAATCACGTGACCATGACGGCCGACGAGGCTAGCATCAGTAGCGTCGACGACGGTCAAAGCGGCGCCGATCCAAGGAAGGTTACGCACGTCCATCATCATCGCACCTCCACATTGTATCCGTTGTTTCGAAGCACCTGAGCCGCCTTCTTCTTGTGGTCTCCCTGGAGTTCAATCGTGCGTCCCTTGACTGTCCCACCTGCGGCGCATTTGTTCTTGAGCAACTTTGCGAGTTTGTTGATGTCGATGGCACCGTCGTCGAGCCCCTCCACCTTTGTCACAATCTTGCCGTACCTCCTCTTGTCCGTGCTTAGAATAGCGCGTTGTTGTTCCTTGGCGATTTCTTGGCAGATGCAGAGCTCGTTTGGGAGCCCACAGGTGCTGCAGATCTCGGCCATCTGGTGTCGTCTCCTTGAATTCAGTCTGCTCGCTGGGCGAGGTGGGTCTTGATGCGCGCGATGCTGCGGCTCGTCGCTTTGTAGGCGCCCATGTTGGCGGGGGTCCCACCGAGCGCTTTCTCAGCGTTGAGTTGGAGCATCTCCTCCTGCAATTCCACGAGACGCGCTTGAAGCGCGTCGAGGCTCATCGAAGCGATGTCGCGGTTGCTGACGTGGGTCACTCCGCCACCTCCGTGGTTGGCTCCTCGGTTGCTGCTGCAGCACGGTTGGCCAGTTCCTCATCGCTGAAGATGCTGATTTCGTGAGGCAAGCGGGTGCCGGGTCGCATGATTTCAACGGTCACACCAATGGTGCCGAGTTTCTTGACGCAGACGGAGTAGCCCTTGTCCATGTAGCGCTCTGCGGTTTCGCCGCAGTACTTCACGTGGCCAAGGATGAATTTCTGGGTGCGGTTGCGCGACCCGGTCAGCTTTCCTGCGAGGGTAATGATCACGCCGCGAGCGCCTGCATCCATGATGTTCTGGGCGGCAGAGTGGCCTGCACGGCGGTAGTACCATCCGCGCTCCATGGCTGAAGCAATCTTCTCGGCCATGACCTGAGCGTTCAGGGCAGGAGTCTCGACTTCGATGACGTCGAGTTTGGGTGAAGGCAGTGTAAACTCGTCGTTCAAGCGGCGCTGAAGTTCGTTGATGATCTTGCCACGGCGGCCGATGACCATGCCCACGCGCTCGGCGGTGACGGTCACCTTGGTGCCGGCGGGGGTGCGAACGATGTCGAGGCCGCCGAATCCGGCTTTCTTCGTGTTCTTCATCAGGAATTCCTTCACCAAGAGACGGTCGACGTTCCGGTTCACGATGCGGCGGATGCTGTTTTCCTTGCTCATCATCTTCACCTCAGAACTCGTCGTCCTCCACGTCGTAGGAATCTGGCGCTTCGAGGAAGACCTCGAGGTTCACCTGGTAGTGGTTCTTGGGCGTGGCTCGACCACGCGCACGGGGCATGAAGCCACGCTTGATGGTGCCACGGTGCGCAGCAATGTGGGTGATGACCATGTCCTCAGCGTCGATGTCTTCGTGCTGGTGGCGGGCGTTGTCCATCGCGCTGTTGAGCAGCTTGATGACCACGCGCGAAGCCTTGACAGGATAGCGACCAGGGCCCATACCGCCCTTTCGATGACCGACCATCGAAGGGCCCGAGCGCTTGCGCTTCTTGTTGCCTGAGCCGAGGCGGTACGGAATTGCTTCAGCCTTGGCGCGGATGTCGGGGCGGTCCGAATCAATGAGGAGGACCTTCTCGAGCTTGCGGACGGCAGAGCCCGCGGTCATGCCGCGGATGGTGCGGCAAATCTCGAAGCATGCCTTCACGTGCACGTCCACGTTTGTGGCACGGGCGACGGAGAGGCGGTTGCCTTGCAGAGGTTGCGTGAACCCCTTCTGCGGGAGTTGGCGACGCTTGTCGCGTCGGTTCATGGTTCGTGCATTCTTGCCCATTCATCTCACCTCACTTCAGCGGCACGTGCTTCGACGACCGGGTTGCGCCCACACCAGGGCCGCTGTGCGCGACGCTTCGGCGGGTCAGGGCGAATTCACCAAGGTAGTGCCCGATCATCTCGGGACGAACCTCGATTTCGACGAAGGCTTGGCCGTTGTGCACGGCGATGCGCTTGCCGACGAACTCAGGAAGGATGACCATGTCACGCCGATGCGTGCGCACGGTGCGCCCGGAAGTCCGGCGAATGCGGTCAAGGAGACGCTCGTTTTCCTCGGAGAGACCGCGCGCGATGGTGCGGCGAGCTCGAGCAGGCAGGAGCTCGATGACCGACATGGTGTCGGACTCTTCAGAGGGCCAAAGTGGCATCTCCTTGAGATCGGCAACGGAATAGCCACGGTACGTGAACTCCTTCTTGGCGCGGGACGTGGTCGTTGCCAGGCGCTTGCGTGCCTTGCGGCGGGACGCCTTGGGGGTCATGAATGACTTCTTCTTCTTCGCCATGCTCACTCACCTTGCTTCGACTTGCCGCGACCTCGACCCGTGCGGCGTGGGGCAATCAAACCGACCTTAGCACCGGGTGGGGTGCCACGGGCGACGGAGTTGGGGCCGTGAACGGCTTGGTGGTTTCCACCACCGTGCGGGTGGTCCACGGGGTTCATGGCGACACCGCTGACGTGAGGGTACAGCTTGCCGCGAGCCTTGGCCTTGTAGTAGGCCGCGCCGGCAGTGCGCAGGGGCATCTCGCTGCGGCCGTGGCCGGCGAGCACGCCGATCGTTGCACGGCAGGTGCTGGGGAGCATCTTGAGGGAACCCGAGGGCAGGCGAACACGAATCTTGTCGCCCACCGCACCTTCAACGATGGCGGAATTGCCACCTGAGCGTGCGATTTTGCCGCCGTCACCCGGGCGGAGTTCGACGTTGTTGACCGCGGTGCCTTCAGGGATGTTGGCCAGGGTCGTGATGTTGCCTGGCTTCAGGGAGACGTTGACGCCCACCGCGATGGTGGACCCGACAGCAACACCCTCGGTGGCGACGACCATGGTCGTTTCACCGTCTGGGAGCTTGATCTTGGCCAAAGGCGCGGTGTGGACCGGACTGTGGATGAGGTCGATGACCTCGCCGACCACGTCGTTCTCACGGGGCATGGCGTTCTTTCCGGGGAACCGGTGGCTGGAGACCTTGTAGCGAGGGGAGGACCCTTTGCGCTGTGCACGAATTCGCTTACCCATGTTTCATCCCTCCAAATCAGAACGCACCCAGGCGCATGGCGGCATCTTCCGCGTCGTATCCTTCGGCCAAGCGCACCGAGGCGTGCTTGCCGTGCTTGGTGATTCGGGTGTTGACCTTCGCGACTTCGACCTCAAAGATGGTCTCAACCGCACGGGCAATCTGTGTCTTCGTGGCCCGCTTGTCGACGATGAACTCGAGGCGCTGCTCCATGGAGCGAGCTTCCATCGACTTCTCGGTCAACCAGGGCATGATGATGACGTCGTATGCATCCATGATATCACCTCAGTTCATGGCCTCCACGGCGCTCTTCGTGAACACCGTCAGACGACCGACCGCGCCACCGGGGGCGAGATCTTCCGCGCACAGGTCTTTGACCGCCACGACGTCAACGCCGGGCAAGTTGCGCACAGCGTGCGCTAGACCTTCTTTGCGGGAAACCACCAGCAACACGGACTTTGGCGTCTTGTGGACGCGACCGCGCATGGTCCCCTTTCCGGCACGGATCTTGCGACCTTCGCGTGCGCGGCGGAGGTCCTCGCCGAGGCCTAGGGCCTCAAACATGGCCTTGGCCTTGCGCGTGGCGTGGCCGTGGTTGAAGGTCTCAATGTCGTAGGTGCTGGTGTCACCGTCAACGATCTCGGTGTAGGAGCCGAGGACGATGGGCAGCGATGCGACGTCGTCACCGAGGCGGTGACCGCGGGCGACGACCGTGGCCACGTCTGTGGTGGCCGCGAGGGCAGCGTCACGGGCCAGCCGGCGCTCCTTCTGGTTCAGTTTGCGTGACCAGTCGCGCTCGACCTTGGGGCCGTGCGCGCGGCGACCGCCGAGCGTGTGAGGATTTTGTGCTCCGCGACGCGATCCTGCACGGCGCATGATGCGGGACACACCACGGCCCTTGCCCCACCACTCGACGGAGTGCTTCATGCCGGCCATTGGACGACGCTTGCCCTGATGGGCACGGGACCCGTAGGGCTGACGGCGGTTGGCGCGCGAGGACGCCACGGCGAGCTTGATGAGGTCCGTACGAACAGAGGTTTCGAAGTTTGAAGGCAGGGTGATGGCCTTGCCTTCATTGACATCAACTTCGATGTCGGAGTGGAGGCGCCCTGCCTCGACCTCGCCTTGGGAGACCGTGGTTGTGATGTCCATGACCTTGACCTTCATGTTCAGGCCCCCTGCTTTGACGCGGTGCTCACGTAGGTGATTTCGTAGTCGTGAATCTGCATGTTCTCGGCGCGACTGGCGTCACGGAAGCGGATGAGACGCTTTGCGGGTCCGGGCAGGCTGCCCTTCACAAGGACGTAGTCTGAGCCGACATTTCCGTAATGGAGGAAACCACCGGCCGGCGTGATGGGGTGCTCGTCTGGGTTGGAGATGCGAAGGATGCGCTTGTTGTACTCCGTGCGTTGGTGGTAACCCGTCTGACCGCCCTGACGGATGGTCTTGCGGACGTAGCCGGTACCGAAGTCACCCATGTTGCCGTGCTGTCGGCGCTTTTTGGAGTTCTTGTGGGACTGGAGTTTACCACCGAAGCGGCGGATCACACCTTGCCAGCCGTAGCCTTTGGTCACGGCGACGACGTCGGTGAGGGTTCCCTCATCGTAGCAGTCAGCGAAGCTGTATTCCTGGCCCATGTGTTCCTTGGCGTAGGCCAAGCGGTCGGACGGGCTTCCGCCACTGAGGCCAATCTCCATCACTTCGGGGACCTTGCTGGGGGTTCCAGATACGGTACCGGGTTGGGTGGCGACGATGAGGCGAACCTCGCAGAGGTCAGCCTCTTCGAGCGTGGCAAAGTGAGCGTCGGTGTCGTGCACCTTTCGGGTGGAGATGCGATCGAACACTTCAGGGAAAGCGTCCTTGATGTCCTCGCTGGACAACCAGGCCTCGCCCGCGGCTTGCTTGCCGTAAGGGGTCATGGTGTAACCGCGGACGCCAAGGATGCGCATCTTTGGCACCTCGACAACCGTCACAGGGACGCGAACTTCCTGTCCAGCGGTGGTGGATCGAGGGTTGAGGTCGCGGGAGAGAACGTGCGTCATGCCCGCCTTCCATCCAGCGAAGCCTTGGACGCGCACCTCGGAGGCGTCGCTCTCAGGCCATGCGTTCACGTGGGCAAAGTGGCGCGGAGAGCGCTTTCGCGGGCTAAACGCCATGCTACCGCGGCGTGGGTGGTTTCGCTTGGCCATGGGGTGGTCCTCCTGGTGTGTTGTGCAACGTAGAGGCCCCGGAGGGCGTACGAGGGCTCGTCCGGTTCAGGGCGGCCGTGACACGTGTTCGGGTCTCGACGAGTGCGAGACCCGACCGCCGGAGTCCTCGAGGGATGGTCCGTTGTGTCTGGCTGCCCACCTTGGAGCATTCCGCCGACCGCCCTTCCCTATATGAGCGGTTCGGTAGCGGAAACGAGGGCCGCCGTGCACGCCTTGGCTCTGCAATTTCTCAATCTTTGCGGCATAAATGAACGCCAAGCGTCAAACCCGACGACCTTTATCTCCCTTCGACATACGTGGACCACCATGCCTTCCGTCACCCATCCCCGGTTGACAGAGGGCGTCGAGGCACGTGGCTACCAATTGGAAGCCGTCGCGTCGGCGATGTTGGGTTCGACCATGGTGGTCATGCCCACCGGTTTTGGGAAATCTGCCGTCGAATGGATGGTCATCGCCCATCACTTGGAACGGGGCGGCAAAATCCTCCTGTTGGCCCCGACCGTCGCCTTGTTGGCCCAACACCAACGCATGCTTCTCACCCATCTTGTGATCGGCGAAAGTGATGTGGTGATGTTCACCGGTCATACGGCTCCTGCCAAGCGACCCGACCTCTGGGCCAGTGGGACCATCATCTTGGCGACGGCCCAAGTGGTCCGTAACGACGCCATGTCGGGCGCCATCGACCTGAGCGAACTCTCGCTGGTCGTGGTGGACGAAGCCCACCATGCGCGCGGTCAGCACGCCTACGCCCAAGTGGCAGACCTTGTCCGAAGCAGCGCTCCAAACGCTATGGTTCTCGGAGCCACTGCAAGCCCAGGAACAAGCCGCGACGTCATCCTCGAGGTGGAAAAGCGCCTCGGCATTGAGCGCTGGAGCGTACACGCCCGTGAAGACGCTGGACTGTCCCCCTACGCCGTGGATTTGTCCGTGGCCAGCGAACATCTGGCGCTTCCTGACACCTTGCTGCNCCTCATCGCCCCGCTNGCGGAGGAGGAGCGGGCCGTGGCCGAACGGCTTCGCCGNCAAGGGTACCTTGCCGACACCGGACACCTCACGGCAGCGATGCTCGACAACGCGCAACGGAAAGCNTCGGCTTCCATCGCCCGAAGGGACCGCCGAGGATATGAGGCAGCCCGTGCGGTCTCAGATCTTCGCCGGCTTCACCTGCTCCTCGACCTCTTACGCTGCCAAGGCATGGAGGTCGCCAAGGCCTTCCTCGACCGCCAGGCGGCGAAGACCGGCAAAGACGGGAAAAAAGCAGGAAGACTGCTTGACAGGCCCGCCGTTCGCCAACTTCGAGACAGTTTGGAGGTCACCGCTGAACTTCACCCAAAGCCCCATGCCGTTGAACGGCTGCTTGATGCGCGTCATCGCGGGAAAAAGGACACCAAGACGCTCGTGTTCACCGAGTACCGTGACACCGTTGACCGTCTCGTCGAACGTTTGTCGTTGAGCGAGCACCTGTCCCCCCTTCCCTTTGTGGGCCAGTCCAATGCAGGGGAGCGCCGGGGCATGTCACAGAAAGAGCAAGTCGCTCAAATCGATGCATTCCGGCGTGGAGAAGCCAACGTGTTGATCGCCACATCTGTGGGCGAGGAAGGACTTGACATCCCATCGGCCGATTTGGTCGTGTTCTACGAACCGGTCGCGAGCGCAGTGCGGGCCATTCAACGAAGAGGACGAACAGGAAGACACGCCGACGGCGAGGTGGTGATGCTCGTGGCGGAAGGTACGCGAGACGCCCACATGCTCCGGGCATCTGCGAGCCGTGAACGACGAATGATGGAGCACCTCCGAAGGATGGGACGGACGCGCAAGCTCACCGACTTCGGCATCAAGGAGGACGCCCTCGCCTCCTTCGAGGTCGTCAACGATGGCATCACCATGGCAGCATCCGAGTTCGTTGCGCTTGAGCAGGAACGATTGAGGCCTGCACCGACGCCAGCGAGCAAGAAAGAACAACCCGTGGCCACAACACCGGTGCATCAACCCGGCAACGTTCGACCGGAGGAACGACGTCATCCGGACCAATCCTCCCTCTTTGGTTGGGAAAAACAGCCAGAACAACCCAACGTTTCAGCCCGTCCGAAAGCAAAAGACGGAGACGGCACAGTGGTGTTGGACGGTCGCACCACGTCAACGGGCTTGGACGCACAAGGTCACATGGAAATCGTACTTGACCGGCGAGAAGCCTCCTCAACGTTGGCCGCAGGCCTGCGTGCCCGAGGTATACGGCCGGTGTTTCGTCATCTGGTGACCGGCGACGTGCGAATCGGCCCACGCTTGCTGCTGGAGCGGAAGACGGCCAAGGATCTGCATGCTTCGGTCCGTGACGGTCGTTTGCTGAGCCAAGTGCGACGCCTTGCGGCTGCAGCGCCACGGGCTGGATTGCTGCTGGAAACGGGAGAAGGACTGGAGGGAAGCACACACCCCAACGCCGTGCATGGAGCCCTTGCATGGATGGCATTCGACCTTGGATTGTCGGTCATTTGTGTTCGGAACGCTGACGAATCCGCAGCATTCCTCGCCCTCGCTGCTCGCCGTGAACTGGCGTGGCTTGATGCCTTGGAAAGCGCCCACGCCGGTCAGCACGCGGACGAAGCACAACGGGCTCTGCAGGCGGCCCAACACGCCCTAGAGCAGGAAGACCAAGGCAGTGCAATGAGTAGGAAGTGGGCCGCTGCAGCCCGACGTCGACGCACCTCGCTCTTGGAAGCCGTCGAAGGAATCGGACCTGTTTCTGCAGCGGCACTGGCCGAGGCTTTCGATTCAATTGCAGCAGTGGCGAACGCCAGCCCGGAAGAATTGGCTGAGTCTTCAGGCATTGGCCCCGGACGTGCTGCGGAAGTCCACCGAGCCTTGCATGGATGAGGGAATGAGACCTGAGGGTGACGGTTTCAACCGCCAATGACCTTCACACGGGTGATCAATTGAGCGAGGCGGTCGGGGAAATGTCCGAACGCAAAAGCGACGAGTTCCGCAAGGTGAACCACCGGCATTTTCGTGTCCTTCCCGGTCATCTTTCCTGCCTTGACTTGGTAGGAGTCAAGATTCGCATGGGATATGGTGCACGCGCTGACCATCAGTTCTGCACCGGATTGCTTCGCGTCTGAAAGCACGGCGGCCGTCATTTTCATGGCGATCTTTTCGTTGGTCAGAAGGCTTGGCGCACCAACGCTTTGGCACTTTGACTCATACTCCACGGGCGTTCCGCCAAGAGCAGTGATCAAGTCCTCAAGGTAGTGTGGATTGAACGCATCGTCCTCGCTGCAAAACCCATCTTGTTGCATGTAGGGGCCGTAGTAACCTGCGATGTTCATGTCCAGGGGATTCACGACGGCTGCGTTGATTTTGTCAAGACCGATGTCTTCGACCAACACGTGCAGCAAGTGGCGTGATTTTGACTCACCCATGTACTCGATGCCTGAGCTCCGTGCAATCAGGTTGTTGAGTTGAGCAGCCAGCACCGCATCGGCAGCCATGGTGGTGGCCGTATCACAGTGAATGCTGTGCGAAGTTGCGCATGACGTCATGATGTCAAGGCCCTTCTGTTCAGCAAGGGCAAGGTTTCGAGCAGCGAGCGCATGCTGCAATCGAGTCGAGGCTTGTCGAATGATGTTGCCACCGTCGGACGTGGCCTTTGGAATCTCAACCAAGGTGATTCCAAGCGACTTGCAGAGCGGTTGAATGCAGTCCTCAATTTCCATCATCGCTCCTCGAGCGACGTTTCCGGGGTAATATGCTACCCGCATCGTTCCACCTCAGAACCTTTGGTCGAGTTCGTTGAACAAACTCACGACCTCGTGGTGATCAGCCACTTTCGAGTTGAACATGTTCGGAATCTTTCCGACGCCAGCTGGAGGAAGGAGGAGGGCCTGCAGGCTACGGATGGGCGGCCCACCGGTTCGTGTGAATCCGAGCACCATCCGTGCGGAAACGCCAGAGAAGATGTTGGAGACAAGTCCGAGTGGCCCGAGGACCTGCCGGTAAAGGGTGGTCTCGTTGAGCTTGCCGGACAGCTTGACGGTACGCCCGTACCATTTGACCTGCCGGCCGGCGCGGCCTGCGAAGCGGAACTCGTGGAGGAGGCGCCCGCGGGCGTCGAGCATCGCTTCGGAAATCAGACGACCGTCCTCGCCTTGGCGGCTGATGGAGGAAAGGTCCGTTTCCGACCACATGCCACCGTCATCCTGGAGGGTTTTCATGAGTTCACGGCGCTGTTCTTCCCCGCAGCGAGGGTCGCTGGCACGCTGCCAGAGCCTCGTCAACACACCCGGGCCGACGTAGGTATCGTCGAACGGAGTCGTGTCGGACATGCCGTGTGCGGCAAGATCGGAAACAGCGTCGAAGCGGCTGTGGAGGGAGGTTGCTTCAGCGGAGTTCATGGTGCCCATGGTCGAACCGTTTGACAGCCGTTCGCCAGAACGAGGGTCGGCTCGCATCCACGGTTTGGCCTCGCTGCGCTTGCGTTCGAGGCGGGAGGTGTCCACAACCAAATCACGGACAACGGGAAGGCCGGGCAGGGGCTCGATCAGAAGCGTACCGCCCTCGTTCACGAGGCCATCAAGCCGGGCCACGTCAGCCAGAACGATGCGCCCGTTGGCACGAATGGCGGTCGTCGGAGTGCCGCATCCGTCGCCTCGGCGGAAGGCAAGGCTGCCGTCCAGATCGCCTTGTATCGCTTCGAGTAGATCCTGAAGGCTGGCATGGCCAGGCAGCGCGCATGAGACAGTGTCGAAGCCTGATGAGGCCGCAACCGGGTCGTAGCGGAAGAGGCGGAGCGTGATGGACAACTCATCAACAACCACGGTTGCAGGAGCGAAGTCGCCGTCAACGGCCTCCACTTCATCCCCAGCCCCGTAGGCCTTCATCTCGTCAAGGAGTTCCACTTGCAGAGTGCCCGAATCATCGACGCAAGCGAGGAGGGGCAGGGCTTCTTCCACCCACACCTTCCAAGGTGGCTCGAAATCAACGTCGCATTCCTGAATGGGGTGCGCCTGCTTTCCGCCAAGCGCGGCGAGTTTGTCGTTCCAATCATGCCCGGCTTTGCAGAACTCGTCGTACGACGTGTCGCCAATGGCACACACCGAGTAATGCACGGAGGCAAGGGCGGGCCCGTTGGCGTTGATGGCGTTCCACATGGCATCGGCGTTGTCGGGCATTTCGCCCTCGCCCCAGGTGGAGGTGATGATCATCACGCGCTTCATGGTCGCCAACTTTGCCGGGTCGAAACCGTCCATGTCAACGACGGTGGGTTGGAGGCCATAGTTTGCGGCGAGTTTCGCCGTCTTTTCAGCAAGACCTGCGGCGTTCCCGGTCTGAGAACCAAAGAGGATGTTGATTGACCGGTCACCGCCAAAGACCGCGTTCAGAGCCTCAGAGGCCCCCTCGCTGTTCACTTGCGTGGTGGAGGAGGTATCGTCAACCACGGCGTCGGAGGGGGCGGCTGTGCTCTCGTCGTATTCTCCTCCGTCGACGGTTTGCATGATCGGCAGCACCGAATCGGCCCACGACTTCCACACCGGCTCATAATCGACATCGCAAAGTTGGATGTCGTGAACACGCGTGGCGCCCAACTGGGCGAATTTCTGATCCCAGTCGAGGCCGGCTTTGCAGAACTCGTCATAGGACGTGTCGCCAATGGCGCACACGGAGAAGCTCACGCCAGCAAGAGGAGGGTTGGTCTCGTTGGTGGCCATCCAGAGGCCCTCGGCGTTGTCGGGCATCTCGCCCTCGCCCCAGGTGGACGTGATGATGAGCACACGCTTGTATTCTGCAAACTGGGCGGGATTGAATCCGTCCATGTCATGGATGACCGGAACGAATCCCATGCCCTTGGACATCTTCGCCGTTTTTTCTGCCAGTTCTTCGGCGTTGCCGGTTTGGGAGCCAAAGAAGATGGCGAGTTGAGGGTTGCCAGAGACGCCGGACATATTTATCCCCGCTTTCACTCGATGTGAGTGGTTTTTGCCACCCGTGAGGGGCCTTTCAAGGTTACCTCGGAACCACCATCTGAATGTGATACAGCGAGGATGAAAACCTCACATTCCGAAGTCTTCCATGCCCTCGCCATCCGCGGGGATGACGCCCTTCGACGAAATGACGTCGTCGATGCGCAGGATCATCGTCGCGGTCTCCGTGGCCGATTGAATGGCCTGCTCGACCACGCGTACCGGCTCTAGGACGTGCCCGGCGAGCATGTCCGCAACACCGCCTTCGTAGACGTTGATGCCGGCGTGCACCTGTCCGTCGGCATGGGCCTTCCTGAGGTCGATGATGGTGGTCACCGGGTCAAGACCAGCGTTTTCGGCAAGGGTTCGCGGCACGATTTCGAGGGCGGACGCAAAGGCTTCAATGGCCATTTGCTCGCGGCCACCCACGCCTTCAGCATAGGTACGCAGCTCACGGGAGAGTGATGCGAGCACGGAGCCACCACCGGTCAGCACAGCACCGTCTTCCCACGCCACGGCGACCACGCCAACGGCGTCATCAAAGGCGCGACGAATCTCATCCACGACGTGTTCAGTACCGCCGCGAAGCAGCACGGACACCGACTTCGCCTCGGGGCAACCGGTCAGGAAGGTCATGTCGGATTCACCGATCTTGCGCTCCTCAACGCGGGCTGCGTGACCGAGATCGGCGTCGCTGAGGTCATCGATGGTGGTGACCACACGACCACCGGTGGCCTTGGCCAAAGCCTCCATGTCGGACTTCTTGGCGCGGCGAATGGCGAACACACCCGCCTTGGCGAGGTAGTGCTGTGCAAGGTCATCGATGCCCTTCTGGCAAATGACGACGTTGGCGCCTGTGGCGCAGATGGTCTCCACCAAGCCGCGGATGTAGCCTTGCTCTTCCTCGAGGAAGGCAGCGAGTTGGTTGGGATCCGTGATCTGGATTTTTGCGTCCACCTCGGTTTTCTTGACCTCGATGGCCGAATTGATGAGTGCAATACGGCCTTCGGTCACCACTCGAGGCATGCCGGCATGAACGCGCTCCTTGTCGAGGATGATGCCGTCCACAAGCGTGCTGTCCCTGATGGAGCCACCTTGACGCTTTTCGACCTTGATGTCGTCGAGGTCAACGAGGCGCTCGTCATCTTCGATGCGGCCCACAGCGTTCACAGCGCGCACGCAAATATCGGCGAGGAAGGCCTTGACCGCTCCGGCAGACTTGCCCGTCAGCGAAGTCTTGGCCACCTCGAGGAGCATGTTGTCATCGTTTTCGGTGGCCAAGCCGTGTTGGTCGAGTGATTGAATGGCGTGTTCTGCAGCCAAACGGAACCCTTCACAGATGATGGTGGGGTGAACGTTCTGTTCGATCAGGTCTTCGCTGCGCTTAAGCAGCTCTCCAGCGAGCACCACGGCAGACGTCGTGCCGTCGTAGCAGTGCTGCTCCTGTGTCTTGGCCACTTCGATGATCATCTTGGCCGCAGGGTGCTCGATGTCCATCTCCTTGAGGATGGTCGCACCGTCGTTTGTGATGACCAC
>PCBQ01000021.1 GCA_002731395.1 Methanobacteriota archaeon | reverse complement strand
CTGGTCTCAGCACTCATGTTTCTCTGCTTTCCGATTTTCTTCCGCGTCCCAAAGTTGGCCTTCATGCACAAGGAGAAATTCCAGCGTCATGCGTGGTACATGCCGGCCGTGATCGCCGCATTATACTACGTGCCTCAGTACCTCCGAGGGGCTCCTGCACACCGTATGTACAACATCTACATCTATCGATGCACAGGGAAAGGTGCGGAACCTCAGATGATTCCATACGACACCTTGACCGCAGAAGCATCAGTTGGACCAACATTCCTGCTGGAGGATTATGGGGGCATCTGTCACGGAGAATTTCACCATCTGTACCGTTGGGGTGGCTCTGCGGAGATGACCCTGACCATCCTCACGCTATTCCTGTCTCTTTTTGCGTTGTACGTGCTTCGGCGTTCAAAGGTCGAGTCCGAAAAGCGGGGAGAACTTGATGCAAGCGAAAGCCTGACCACACGGTCGCTGTACATTGGTTTCGTCGGGAAGGTGCTCGGCTTCGGCGTTTTCGGGTTGTTCTTCTTTGTGCTCATTCCGCTGCTGAACCCGCTTGACACGGGCATGCACATCTTCAATGATTTCTACCTGGTGTTGTTTGATGAAAACCGTGGCTTGCGCGGGACGCTTTTCGTCTATGCCGGAATCACCACCTATTTCCTGATGTCATTGCCCCTCGCGTTTGAAGGCATGATGTTCGTTCACGCCATGACCAAAGGCACGGTGCTTGGCATTGACCGTCAGTTGAGGAAAACGTTCGGTCTCGCGGTGCTCACCGGTCTGGGCGCTATGCTCTTCATCGTGGGCTGCGAAGTGGTTGAGGCGCTGTTGCCGCTGCCTGGCATCGCAGGCGGTGTGTTCCTGAGTGGCGGGGTCATGCTGGTACGCCGGCCAATCTTGGGCATCGTTGACGGGTTCTCAGGGAAACTGCTTCCCTCGGAGTACGCGCCCGAGGAAGTGTCCTACCTCGAGGCCTTCTCCGAGGTCATGGACGACGGCATCGTTTCCCCGAAGGAGCGCATCCTCTTGACCACGCTTGCAAAGACATTGAGCATCACCGATGCGAGGGTGGCAGAGATCGAAGCTGCCTTCACGAACGCTGAAATCGCCGATGATGAATCGGAATGATTGGCTCCTTGTGTTGGCCATCATCGAACACAAGGATTGGACGCCGCGCAGGAAGTGAGCACGACTCCGGTTTGGTCGTGTGACGCAGGTCAGGTTTGGCAGGCGGGACAGACGTCCAACCGTCGCCCGCCGACCCTACCGTGAACAATCGTCGATTGGCAGCGGTGGCAAGCCATGCCGTCGCGGTGGAACACGTAATGCCGCGCGCTTCGGCGCGCGACGCCGCTTTCACGCATGATTTGGTAGGTTTCCAAGTCCACCGTGACGCCCTTTTGGTGGTAGGCTCGGCGCGTGATGATCATGGCAGCATCGGCCAAGGCGTCTTTCTCGTTCGCGTTCAACTGACCCAACCGGCGGGTGGGGTCCACGCCTGCTTCGAAGAGGATCTCGCTGCGCAGGTAATTGCCCACGCCGGCAATGAAGCGTTGATCGAGCATGAGTCCTGCGAGGCCCCGTCGTTGGAACCGGTCTTCGTCGATGTGGGCGCGGACTTCTGCGACGGTGGTGAGCAGGTCCGCGATGTCAGGGCCAAGTTGAGCAATGTAGGGGTGACCTTCCACCTCCCAAGGTTCGAGCAACATCACGTCACTTGCGGACCATAGACGGCATGCATGAGTACGGTTGATCAGCGCCACGCGAAGCGAACGTTTCCAGTCGGGAGGAGCCGTCGATGCGCGGTTGACCGTCCATCGTCCGTAGAGTTGGTTGTGGCTGTACAGCACGTGATCGCCCACGCGGATGAGCATCGCTTTGCTGCGGGCTTCCACCGATTCCACCTCGCGACCAACCCATCCGTCAAGCCGCCCCGCGACGGCGGGATGCTCGGCGTGCACCTCGACCAGCGTCTTCCCGACCAGAGCTTTGCGCAGCCGGTCCGCCGCCCGATGGATTTCAGGACCCTCCGGCATGCTTCAACCACATCGCACCGCCTGAAAAGCGGTGTCTGCAGCCCACGCTGGAGTGGAGCAAACCGTCTTGGCCCCTTGCCGTGGTTTCTGGGCATGGCGCGGCGTCGTTGGACGGAGGAGAAGCGCATCACCCGTGAAGCGGTGACGTGGATTCACCTCTTGCTGCAGGAACGTGGTCCGATGAGCACCCGCGAAATCATTGACGCCCTCGAGACCGAAGGCCGTCCAGTGCGTGTGCACGAACTGCAGCGTGCCTTGCGACGAGCGGAGCACGTCCATCCTGTGGACGAGCGGGACGGGCCACGCGGGAAAGTGACGGTGTGGGCGTGGGAAATCCGCGATTAGGGTAAGTCCACCCAAAGCCGACCTTTCTCGATCTTCGTCGCGTAGACGCCGAGATCCTTCTGCTTCACCATCTTCCCGACCAGCTTACCGTAGGCTGGGAGCAGCGGGAAGGGTGACCACTCAACCAACGCTCCGTTCTCGGTCTTGTGCGTGGTCTGATGCAGCGGGCATCGCACGCACCCGTCGTCGGTGATTTTCGCACCCCAAGCCAACGGCCAGCGCATGTGGCGACAGAGGGCTTGCGTGGCGAAGTATTCGCCGTGCTTGCGGCCGATCATCACCGTCTTGCCTTTGACGACCTTCATCGCCGTGCGGTCCTTTTTCCAGTTCGCTTTCATCACGTTGTGCCAGGTCATGCCTTCACCTCCACTGCTGCAGGNTGCTGGAGGTCCTCNGGTCCCTGCGGGAGCGGTACACCCAGCGCATTGAGCACGCGTTCGGCGCTTCTCAANGTGCCTTGCACCGACGGGTGTGTGGTGTGGTCTCCAGCAAGGAGCACGCCGTCNACGTCCACTGGAAGGTGATCACGTCCGACGTGATGGGTGGGAATGGTGGGCAGAGCATGACGCACCTCGGTCCGACCGACAAAGCGCCATGATGACGCCTCGGGGAACCACGACAGCAGCCGCTCTTGGACGTCCTCGTCCGTGTGTGCGTCTTCGCCGAGCAAGGTGGCGACCACGAGATGTTGACCGTCCGCACGGGGGTGCAACAAGGTCGGGACATGCACGTGGAGGACCGGTGAGGTGACCGGGTTGTATTCCCCGTTCAACAGCAGGCGCGCGGCTCGAAGTGGGGCTGTGTCGGTGGTGTAGACCATCGTGGTGGTGCGCCGCTCGTTCGACCCGGTCGTGATGTTCAGCAACGCTGCAGCCACGTGCTGCGGCACGGCGAGCACGACCTTGTCGTGTTCATGGCGCGTTCCGTTGATTTTCACACCGGTGGCGTCGACGGCTTCGACGGCGACGCCTGTGCGTAGGGATGCAGGCGGCAGGTAAGACGCCAGCTGGCGCGGAACCGCGACGATGCCTTCCTTGGGCATCACCATGTTTCCCTTGGCCATCGCCCCCCAGGTGAAGGTGGCGAAGGCCTCGCGCTCGTTGCGTTCAGGATCGAGGGTGATGCCAGCAAAAAGCGGGTGCAGAACGCGCTGGCGCAAGGCCTTGCTGAATCCTTGGTTGGCCAATCCGGCGTCGATGGTTTGTGAGGGCCGGTCCAGTGGGGCCTCGATGTCACGGCCACGGGCACGCTGACGCCAGCGCAACAAGCGCAGGGCGTTGAAAGGGCCCACGCTGCGCAGGGTGGGGAGGAGGGTGCTTGGACGTCGCAAGGCATCGCCCAGCAGGAGGCGCTTTCCTTGGCTTGGCAGGATGACCTCGGTGCTCGGGTCCATCGCAACGGCATCAAGCGCGTCAAGGTCCACCCATCGCTGCAATGCGGGATAGGCGGTGTGGAGCACGTGGAAGCCAACGTCCACGGGGTGACCTTCCATCGTGACGGTTCCCATGCGGCCACCGATGCGTTCTGCGGCTTCGTACACGGTGACCGCATGGCCTGCGGCGTGAAGGGCGCTCGCGGTGGCCAATCCGGCCAAACCGCCACCGACGATACCCACGTTCATGCCTTCACCCCATGGCTCGAACGCGGCCCATGCCACCGTCCACGTGCAGCACTTCGCCGGTCAGGTTGTCCGGCGCGCCCTCAAGCAGCCATGCCATCGTCGTGGCCACCTCATCGGGTTGGCCGATCCTGCCAATGGGCACCATGGCCTCGGACGCGGCCCGAGCGGCCTCTGAACGCAGCATGGGTTCGGCCAACCGCGTTTCGGTCAGCGAAGGTGCGACCGCGTTGATGCGAAGGCCACGCTTGGCGTAGGTGGCCGCTGCGGAGCGGACCATGGCCTCCAGACCTCCCTTGGCCGCCGCGATGGCTTCATGATTCACTAAACCGAGCCCAGCGGCCACGCTGGAGGTGAAGACCATCCGCCCACCACCCGACCGCATCATGGCCTTGCCGCAGACGGACAAGGTGAGGAAGGCGCTGCCAAGGTTGGTAGCGATGACCTCGTTGAATTGATCCATTTTCATGGCGTGAGGCGGCCGGATAACGATGGAGCCCACAAGGTGAGCAACCATGGACAAGGGCTCCTCGGCCGAAGCTTGAGCCACTGCGTCTTGAAGCACGGCTTCGTCGAGGGCGTCACCGATGACGGCATGGAAGCGTTCGTGATCGAACGCTGCAAGGCGAGAAGCGTCCCGGGCCAGTCCGGTGACGGTGTGGCCCGCGGAGAGGAGGTTTGGAATCAATTGATGCGCCACGTCACTGCTTGCACCAACCACGAGCACAGAAGCCATGGTGTGATGTTTCGGGGTGCATACTTGAACGCCTGTTCCTCAGCGTTGGATGAACAGGGGTTCAAGGCCTGCCGATTCGGCAGGGATTCCATGGACCACCTTCGTGAAGAGTACGACGGCGAGTTGGACCCTGCCTTGGTCAACCCTGAGGCACCGCTCGAGTTGCTGAAGGCATGGATCTACGATGCTGAACAGGCCGGTTTGGGTGACCCGACCGCGATGTGTTTGGCCACCCTCGGGCCCGACGGGGCTCCGCGCTCCCGCATGGTGCTGTGCAAGGGCGTGGACGGCACCGCGGTTCGATTCTTCACCAACCTGACTTCAGACAAAGCCGAACAACTCCACGCCGATGCACGGGCCTCGCTCACGTTCTGGTGGTCCGATATGGACCGTTCAACCCGTCTAACTGGCCGTGTGACACCGTTGGAACGCGATGAGATTGAGGCCTATTTCGCCTCTCGCCCGCGGTCCTCGCAAATCGGTGCGTGGGTGTCCGACCAATCCTCACCCATCGAGGACAGGGACGCACTGGAAGCCAAGCATGCCGAGGTTCATGCCCGTTTCCATGACGCAGACGTGCCCTGTCCACCACATTGGGGAGGTTTCCGTTTTCATGCCCACGAGGTCGAGTATTGGGCCGGTCGACCCGCGCGCCTTCATGACCGCATCCGGTTGACGCAGCGTGACGGCACATGGACCAAAGCACGGCTCCAACCCTGAGGCGATGGCATGGACGCTTCTCCAGCACTCACCTCCGCCTTGCTGAACGCGTCGTCCATTCACGTCTTTGGGGCTGGCCTGAACGCCGAAAGGACGTCCCACACGGCGGTTCCCGAGTTGCGCAAGCGTGGCTGGCGCGTCGTGCCCGTCCATCCACGTGATGCAGGGGCTTGCATCGACGGCGTGCCCATCCGCGGCTCGGTCGAAGCAGGGACGCCACTCGAGGTTGTGGTGCTCTTTCTGGCTCCGGAGCGGGCAAGAGCACAGGTGCGACGTCTGCTCTTGACGCCGCTTGAAACACCCCCTCTGGTCTGGTTTCAGCCGGGTGCAGAGGACGACGTTGCTCTTGATTGGCTCGAGAATGCCGGGTGGAAAACCGTTCATGCAGATTGCATCGTTCTTTATTCAGAACGACACAACCTCCTGCGGGAACCAGTCAATGTCCCATGGTACCGACAAGTGGCTGACGAGGATGGCTCGCAGTGCTCTGTGTGGACCGCATTGGAGGTCGATGAGCACGTCGCACCCCCAACCACAGAGGTGGAGTGGGTCGGTGACCTCGTGGATCTAGAGACGTCAACCGCGAGTGTCCCAGCCTACATTCGGAGCCTGCGCATGGAGAATGAATCGCTCGAGGCGTGTGCGCTCCGCCTGTCCCGTTGAAAATCAGGCGCGAATCCACACGTCGACGCGTTCCTCGCCCCATGCAAGCTGCCCATGTTGCTCGAGACCGGCCAAGCGGAGGGCATCATCATTGAGTCCCGAGGGGACAGGAACGGCATGCTCCAACGTGCTGTGCACGAGAAGGACTTCGTCCACCAGTCCAGCCTGGAGGAAACGGTGCACCGTGGTTGGGCCCCCTTCCACAAGCAGCCGTTGCATTTCTTGGTCACCCAATTGGTCCAGGAGGCGTTCGAGGTCCACATCGCCAGTCAAATGCATCGTTGAGCCGCCATCGGTCAACACTGTTGCTTCATCTGAGATTCTNCCACGACCGTCGAGGACAATTCGCATTGGTTGACGCTCGTGCTCAACACGACGAACGGTCAGCGAAGGGTCGTCACGCAGCACGGTCTCAGAGCCGACCAAGACCGCATCGCAGCGTTGACGGAGGCGGTGGACCTCATCGAGGCATCCTTCGGACGTGAACCGACCGGCGGCCTCCGAGCGATCATCCACCGAACCCTTTGCGTCCACGGCCACCTTTACGGTCACCCAAGGACGTCGGTGATGGCACCAATGGAGGAAAGAGCGCATCTGCATCGCAGCCTCGCTTTTCAGCAGGCCGACTTCGACTTCCAGGCCAGCCTCACGCAGGACGTCGGTTCCTCGACCGCGCACGTTTGGGTTTGGATCAGGATGGGCGACGACCACCCGCTGAATGCCCGCCCAGAGGAGGGATTCCGTGCATGGCGGGGTCCTCCCGAAGTGGTTGCACGGCTCGAGGGTGACGTACGCTGTTGCACCGTTGGTGGGAACGCCGCGTTCTTCAGCGTCGTGGATGGCCATCTGTTCAGCATGAAGCCCGCCGAGGTGGTCGTGCCATCCCTCTGCGATGGCCACGCCATCCTTCACCAGAACACAACCTACGGGAGGATTCGGGCTGACTCGCCCCTGGCCTCGCTCAGCGACCTCAAGGGCTCGCCGCATGAATTCAGCCTCGCCTTCGGACCACATCGCGACGGAAGGGGCTTTGGCTTCTCACACATGAGGCCTCGCCTTTCAGCGCGAACCTTCTTGCTCTCCACGTCCACTGTCATGACATGACTCAGGTGCATGTCATTGTGAACCCCGCGAGTCGCGACGGTCGTTGCGGCAAAGCGTGGCCTGGCGTGCGCCGTCGGATGGAAGACGACGGTTGGATCGTTGAGGCCTTCATCACCGGAGCGCCTGGCGATGCGGCCCGCCATGCCCACCACCTTGTGAGCGCTCGACACGTTGGGCAAGGCGATTTGGTGGTGGCGGTGGGCGGGGACGGCGTCGTGCACGAGGTCGCAAGCGGTCTGCGCGGGTCCGGAGCGGTGCTCGGTCAGATTCCCTTCGGTTCAGGCAACGACTTCGCCATCACGCACGGCATTCCACGCGACGATCTTGACGGAGCGCTCCGTATGCTGAAGGAAGGCGTGGATCGCCCAAGCGGTGCATGGCGCCTGGAAGCATACCCCGCTCCTCCTGAATCGGCAGAATACCCTGTTCAGGCCAACCCTTGGGACGGTCCTGCAGAGGACGAGGACCGTATCGTGCGCTGGACGTTTCTCGAAACAGACGCTGGCATCAGCTCCTCCATCAGTCGAGCCAAACTTCGTCGAGCAAAATGGCTGCACGGTCCGATTAAATACACCTGGCTTGGCGTCACCACCATCCCGGTGTGGCGTCGTCGTCACGTGGAACTGCAGGTGGACGATGCACCGGCCGAGACGGTGGACATCACCCTCCTTGCCGCATGCACGGGCGAGACCTTTGGGGGCGGTTACCGCGTCTGTCCTGGGATGGCTCCGAACCATGAACAAGCCGTGCTGGTCCTGGCTCCGCGGCTGAGCCGTTGGCGGATGCTGAACCTGATGGGATCCGTGAGGAAAGGCAAGCATGTCGGCACCTGGGGCATCACATCGCACCGTGTACGTCGTGTCAACCTCAGGCCGGTCGATGTCAATGGCGTGGCCAGCGACGTCCCGCTCGACCTGCCCACCTACATCCAAGCAGACGGTGAACCAATCCTCCAGCTTCCGGCCACCTTGGCATGGCATCCTGCGCAAATCATCGCACGGGGTGCACCGGTGGTGGCATGGGACTCAGAATGAGAAATCCGAGAACTCTTCTTCCTCAGCCGGTGCTGGAGCGGGCTCAGGCTCGGGCTCAGGCTCAGGCGCTGCCTTACGCACGGCACGGCGTCGACGAACCTTGGGTTGCTCAGGTTTTGGCTCGTTGCGTTGAGGAGGGGCGTTGCGCTGAGGAGGCGCGCTTCGCGTTGGGGCCCCACCCATGGGCGTCACGCCGCCGCTGCGTCGCTCTGACGTGGACACAGGAGCCTCCCAAGGTGTGCTGGACGGTGAGGATGCAGCGGAAGAAACAGCCTTGGTTTGCGAGGCCATGTTGGTTGCTTCTTCGGTGACCACCACGCTCGATCCTCCTCGCGACGAACGTTCAGGCTTGGACGAGGCTGAGGACCCTTGCGTGGACAAGGCGGCATCCAAATCAAAACCGCCGATGCCAGAGTCTGCGTCCTTTTTCTTTGGCTTTCTCTCTTTCTTCGGCTCAGGTGCGGCACGTGCTGGCTCGGGTGCCTTTCGTTTCGGCGCCTTGCGGGCCGTTTCTGCTTTCGCCATGTTTTCCTGACCGAGCAAAACCTTAGCTTGTGACGCAGCGACGCCTTTCACGCGTCCAGAAGAGACGATGAACAGGGCCGCTCCACCTCCAACGGCAACCGCCAAGAAGTAGACAACATAGCCACCTCGACCGAGCAAGGGGACGTCACCCATCACCCATTCATCGTCCGCTTCACCGTCGATGGTGACGGAAGCTCCAGGGAGGGTGATGCGGTGCACGAGCACGTAGTACGTCCCCTTGTTCGAGTTATCCACGTCGAGCAGGCAAGGGGTGCCAGATTGGGACTTCGCCCCAGAGGTGAGTCCGTTTCCGATGCTCGACCCCTCCGCGCTCTTGACCATGTAACCCTCAATGCGGATGGGTTGGTGCACGTCATCCACGGCGCCAAAGCCGTATGCAACATGCTCTGAAGCCGGTATGAGCCCGAGGACGAACCACGGTTCATTGCTGTCTCTGTCGACGTCCTCGACGTTGACGGTCCGCTGTGAGGTGCTCTGTCCAGATCCGGTGCCGGGGTTTAGCGGCTCAGCCCAGTTCTTGACGGGAATGCGCGCGCCTTGTCCGTTTGGGACCGCTTCAGCGTTGCTGTAGCTCATCGCCTCGAGGATGACGGCGGCCGTGACGCCGGTGGAAAGCCCTCGCAGGTCATCGCCGTGGGTGGTGTAAAGGGTGGAAGCCGCAAGATGTCCTTCGATGGTGACGAGGCCGGTTTGGTTCGCCGCATCACCAATACCGCCCCCGGTGTCGCAACCGGCAAGCACCACTTCATCCACGGTGGTCTGACCTGGGGTCAAGTCGCTCACCACGGTGGCGTTCATCCCTTCTGTGAGGACGTTCACGCCGCCTTCTCCCCAGCCGGCGGAATTTGGGGCAAGGCATCCGGCGAGGCTGAGCGAAAGCACCAGCAGCACACCGAGCAAGGCCCTTCGCATGAACCTCTCAGCGTGTCGTGGTTTGAGAAGGTTCCCCGCCTTCTGCCGGGTGCAAGCGCGTGGAGAGGGATTCGAACCCCCGAGTCGTTCGACACCGGCTTTCAAGGCCGGCGCACTACCTGGCTATGCGATCCACGCTTATGTTTCCCGACAAGCATCTCCCCTATGAACGACGCCGCTCGAGGAGCAAGGCCGCCCCGAGCATGGCGACAAGTCCAGCGGCCATCCCGGGGCTAGGACTCGAGTTCGACCGTTCGGGACGAGGGATGACGCCTTCGGCCTGAGCGAGTTCCACGAGGTCTTCGGTGAATGCCTCCGGACCCCACCCATCTCCGTTCCATTGGACGCGTGGCTTTCGCATGCCGTCAAGGATGAAGGTGACCGTGGCGTGGCCGACCAGAACCTCGCCGTCGTCGCTGACGCAACTCAAACGGTCCCCTTCCCGCCACCTGTAGCCTTCGTCGCACATGCAGTGGGCAGATGAGCCACTGCCCATGACCCACCCGTGGCCGTTGCAGGTCGTCGCATCGCCTTGGCCTTGCATGCCGGAGTCGCCTGGCGCTGGAATGTCACTCAGGTTCACCGTGGACGGCGCCCAAGCGATGTGCATGGTGTCCGTGAGGTTGTCCATGCCGACCATGGATTCCTCCCACATGGTCCCATTCCAGAGCGCGAGACGCCAGTACCACGACCAATCGGCTGGGGCGGCGACGTCGTCGATGGCCTCGAGAAGATGACCCCACTGTGGATCGAGGCTGACGTCCACGTTCACACCGGCCTCGTGGAAGGCGCCATGGGTCATGAGATGCGCTGAGGTCGTGTTCAGCACATGGCTGGTGACGTTGCCCTCGT
>PCBQ01000020.1 GCA_002731395.1 Methanobacteriota archaeon | reverse complement strand
ACCTATGATGGAACCCAAGACGGCACGCCTGAGCAGCAAGAGTGGATCGAAGGCCAGTACCACTTCGAGATGCAGGACACCTCCACCATCCAGATGGAGTTGACGTGGATGGGGCGTGAGTTCAACCGCTCGGCGCTTGGTCTTGACCAGGGCGTGGTTGCTGATTCTCTGGAATTTGACGGTCTTGAAGAGAACGATGGGGCGCCAGCCGACCTGATCCGCAGTTTCCTCGACGTAGAGACCGCAGGACCTGGTTCCAACACCGTGGGCGAGGAGCTGATGGCTTCGGTCAACAATTCGGTGAATTCCTTGTTGACGCAAGGATTCGGAACCGTGGCGGACATGACCACCGACTTCACCAGCACCTTCACTGCGGAGGGACAAACCACGGCGTGCACCACCAACGCGGCCATCGACGCTCAGTCGGAAGGCTCGGGCGACAACAACGTGTTCGAGCCTCCAATTTGCTTTGGCACCCAAGCCACAGTGACCCTTGACGTGGCGAAATTCAACCTCGCTGGAGGCGCCGAGATGAACGTGGAACGGGCCTATCAAGGCCTCTTGGTGATGGGCAGCGAAATCCGCACGGACTTCGCCATCTTCGCTGAGCCCGGCCACCGCTCAACCTTCCTGATTGAACCTCCTCCATTTGCTGATGTACGCGCGGTCGATGCCAACGGTACCCGTGTCGTGATGGGGGATCATTTCGCCGGCGAGTGGTCGTTGGACAACACGCAAGCCGAGGCAGGAAACTCAAGCATCACGCGCACCACTTCCTTGACCATGGGATTCAGGAACACCTCGGAAACCACGATGGTGACCGTCGCTGAAGGCGACCCAGGATTCACCCTTGACGTCACGCTGGACCTCTCGGACGAGCGGAATGCCGTCCTCGACTTGCGGGCAAGCCTGCATTACCTTGAGACCGACCTGCTCGAAGACTGGGGCATTCAGGTCGTTCAATTCAGTGAATTGGCGGATGTGCCGTTGCTGACGGCTGACGGCCTTCGCTTGGCGCATCACAACGGTCTGGTCGACCTGAACCTCTTCACCGATGCCTTCCCTGTGGACGACATCATCACGGGCGTGACCGACGGCATACCTGGCATTGACCTCACGATGAGCGAATTGGCATGGGTCGGCGACTCCGTGGCCGAAGGCGTCGCCGGTCCATCGGGTGGTCTGAACTACACGCATGGTGATGGGTGCACCGAAACTGGCGTGACCGGGGTGCACCGTCACTACTGCCTCACGGGTGACGCAGCCATGGGCTACGACCACCCGGTCGTGTTGCGCACGGTCAGCGACCCGGTCAACCTCCGATTCCTCGACCTTTTGGCGGCCAACGTCGATGACCCGATGGTCAACGATTTCCTCACCACCGTGCAGGACGATGACCTCCGTCGCATCATGGAAGCGGGCTTCGCCGCTTCGTTGAATCCACCTGACGACGTCTTGAATTCAATCGTGCCGGAGCAACTCGGAGGCACTGACCTACAGGTCACCGTGGTGCTGCCAAGTTGGGTGGTGACGGAATCCGGTGATGACCGGATTTCCCTGACCCTGCGGGCGAACGGCCAAAACGAGGTCGACATTTCTGTGCGAGGCCCGGTGCCTTGGCAGTGGGACCATGAGATCAAAGACGGCGAGCAGGTCCTGTGCGCCGCCACCCAGCGTACGTGTGTGCTCAGCAGCGTTGAGTTGGATTTCGAGACCTTCGACCTCCACGAGTGGCGGCAGGCCGTGTCCGTCGAGTTTGGGCTTGAGGTACGTGTGGACATGCACAGGCTGGCCTTCCTCGAGAACATCACCGACCCAGACGACCCCGTGCACGTGCAATTCGAGGTGATTCCATCCGACCTGATTCGGTTGGCGGTGGACGTCTCAAGCAGCATGGACGACCCATTGGCCTTGGAGGAACCTTTGACCATCCCTTGCGATGATTTCGAGTGGGACTACGAGGTTTGCAACCAATCCTTGCCGTTTGAGGCCACAGAAGAAGGCCTCACGTCCTTTGTCAGCGGTGCCGGGGAGATGCTTACAGGTCTCATCCATGCGGGTGTGAAGGGCTTGGAGGACATCGACCCCGAGGAGGCAGGCATCGCCTTCTCCAACGTGAACATGGATGCCTTCGAGGTGCAGTTCGCGCTCTCTGGCATTGGTGCTCCTGGTGCGGTGGTGTCCGACGCTGAACCCGTGTCCTTCTCGGTCTCGATTCCCAAGGTCCGCATTGAGTTGGGCTTGACCACCGGCATCTGGCCCTTGGTCAACGACGGTGCAGATCCTGAATTCCAAATCATCAGCGAATCGGCGACTGCCCTGACGGCGCCCGTGTTGGACCCTATGGCCGCGTTCATGGAGGGTTTTGCACGCTCCCTTGCAGGTGGTTTCGTCAATTCAAACGGCCTCAGCTTCCCGCCCCCAGAGGACGACCCGCTCCCCGTGTCCACCGGCCAAGTTGACACGACCGTGGCCGAAGAGTTCGACCTCACGCTCAGCGGTCCGATGACCGTCACGTTGCCAAAGGGCCTGAAGGTCAGCGGGACCTCCTCTGACAACCTCCTGACCATCACGGAGGTCGATGGTCGGGACGAGATCACCTACATGCTCCCGCACGGGGAACTGGACGATGACCTCGAGTTGCGTTTTGAGATCGGCTGGGCCTACATCTGGCGGCAAATCTGGGTCTACCCCACCACGTTCCTCATCATCCTCAGCCTGATGTTCATCGGGTGGCGAAGGCGTCGACGTCGCCGGAAGGCGCGAAAGGCTGCCCTGAAGGCCGCGGCCAGTGGAGCAGCAGCCCAAAAGATGGCGATGAGCGATGCGGCCTTTGCAGGCTACGCGGGCGTCAACAGCCTCGGGATGATGGTGGGCGATGTGGATGACCTCGGACCAATACCGGATTATCTGGACGATGACGGTCGTTTCACGTGATCACGTCGGCGTACCGTGAAGGCGTTCATGCAGACGCTCTGCCAGCGCCTTTCCAATGCCAGGAACCGTCTGCAAATCCGCAAGGCTGGCGTGTTCGATGCCTTTTCGACCTCCAAAATGCCGCAGCAGGGCCTGCATTTTCTTTGCTCCAAGGCCTTCAACGGACTCCAGAGGGTCCTCCATTGTGCTTCGTCCGCGACGCTTTCGATGGAAGCGGTTCACGAAGCGGTGCGCTTCGTCTCGCGCGTGCACCAAGACACGTCCGTTACGGTCCAGAACGAGGGGATTATGACCTTCTCGGAACACGGTCTCTTCGCGTTTTGCTAGCGCTGCTACCTCGAAACGACCCCACACATTCTCGTCTTCCAGGGTACGCTTGATTGCGTCAAGGTGGGTTTGGCCACCGTCAAGCAGCAACAGATCGGGCCACTCGTCCTGCCGCTTCAGCCACCGTTGCACGACCTCTTGCATCATGCGAAGGTCGTCCATGGCGTCGCCTTTGACCGTGTATGTGCGGTACTCTTTCTTGGCCGGTCGGCCGTTTCGTAGCACGACGCTGGCGCCCACCCGTTCCTCGCCTTGCAGTTGCGCCATGTCAAAACAGACAACGTGGTCCAAACGGTCCAGGCCAAGCAAGACCGCCCCATCGTCTGCGGCGCGTTGCTCTAAACTGCCCGAACTCCGCCGAGCGAGGCGGCCGACCTGCACCTCGGCGTTTTGATCGGCCAAGCGTCGAAGTGTGGCCAAATCGCCACGCATCGGCACCCTGCAGTCCACTTTCGATCCTCGGCGCTGTTCAAGCCAAGCTTCGACCCCGTCGAGCAGGGGCACCGGCGTGAGCAGCAAGCGTGGCGGCCGCCGCGCCTCGTAATGCTCGGCCACGAAGGCCGAGACGGTCTCGCCCAGGTCGCCTCGATGCACCATCGGCCAGACGTCCTGCGCTTGGACGATGCCCTCGTCCGCATGCAGCACGACCACCGCGGCGAGGTCACCTTGAACGGCCACACCGATGGCGTCGCTGTCTCGGTACAAGCGGCTGGACACCACGTGCTGAGAAATCACCTCTCGGACAGCACGAATGCGGTCACGGACCACCGCTGCATGTTCGTAGGCATGCGCTTTGGACGCGCTGTCCATTTCGACGGCCAACTCCTCCAGCAACTCTGTGGCGTGGCCATTGAGGATTTTCCTCGCCGTTTCCACCCGTTGTGGGTACCCTTCTGGGTCCACACAAGGTCCCCGACAGAGCCCGATGTGGCTTGCAAGACATCCATCCTCGCCACGACAGTCTTTGTCTCGGATCCCAAAATAACGCCTCAGCAGTTGCATGACTTGCTTGGCAGCACCAGCGTTTGGAAAAGGGCCCCAACGCTGTGATTTTGCTGGAGGGTGACGGGTGTACATGATTCGAGGAAACTCCTCGTGTGTGAGGACAAGATAGGGGTAGGATTTGTCGTCTTTGAGCATCGAGTTGAACCTTGGTTTGTGTTCTCGGATGAGTTGACGCTCGAGAATGAGCGCCTCTTGCGGCGTGGGGGTGACGATGCACTCGATGTCGTCTGCACGGGACACCAACTCTGGGATCATGGCGCGATCGGGCGTCGTGGCGAAATAAGCGCGAACCCGTTCTGAGAGACGCGTGGCTTTGCCGACGTACAGCACCCGACCTTGAGCGGTTTTGAACAGATAGACCCCGGGGCGTGCCGGGAGGTCCACACGGTTCGCATCGACGGGCATCTCAGCCCCTCCGGATGGCGTGGGCCTCGTCGACGAGGGCCTTGGCGGCACGGGTCGAACCCGCGTGACGGTGCATGGCGGCCGCGTGGAGCAGTTTTGCACGGCGTGAGACATCCGTGCTCAAGCGCCCAAGGCATGTGGCGAGTCGCGCTTGGAGGCGACGCGCTCCGATGTCCACGGCGTCAGGGAGGTGCATTTTGAAGGCCGTTTCAGCCGCCATGTCGTGGCCCTCGAGAACCATGCGTTCGAGCAAGGACATCCTCAGGGCGTTGGCTCGCAGGTCACGGCGCTCGCCAAGGTGGTGCTCAAGTCCACCAAGAAGCGTGCTGTCGAGGGCATCGTTGGCGACCGCGTGCCGCCATCGCAGGTCCGTCAATTCCTCGCTGGACAAAGCGCCCGTTGAACCCACATCGGCCAGAAGATCGGTCGCTTCGTCGAAGCGGCCGTCGATGACGAGCAGGCTGTAGCGCAACAAGGCTTTGGCCACCACGGCCGTTCGTCGCACCTCATGAGGCAACGTCGCCGGGTCCAGGGCTTGGACCATGTCCATGACGTCGGAGATGTCCTCGTTTTGTCCGGGCAAGCGATCCTCGATGCGTGCGGTGATCATGGCCATCCGCGGACGCAATGACCCGCTTGCCTGCATCGCGTCCTTCAACAGCGCTTCGGCCTCTTCGCCTCGACCTTCCAGACGCAGCACTCCGGCCAGAGCGGTTGCGTCGGGGGCGTCCATCTGGTCGAGGTGGGACCTTGCACGCTCGACGTTGCCACGGCGGACCGCGACCTCAGCAGCGACCCCCAAAAGGGCCTCACGTTCGTGTTCTTTGACTCGCTCGAGGGCATCCGAAAGCAGCGCACTGAGCCTCCCTAAGCCATCTGTGGTCGCGGCCATAACGGCGCCAGCCGTATCGGCCATTCCATCCTCGCCGCTCAACATGCGGTGGTGCAAGAGCATCAACGGGGCGAGGCCGCTGGTGCTGTTTGACCAGTGTTCAACGCCCTCCTGAGCCGCGCACTGAATCGCTGCTTCACCCATGGTGTCCAACACGACGTGTCGGACAAGAGTGTGGATTTGCAGCCCTCCGGTGGTCCACCACAACAAGAGGGCGCGGTCGTCAAGATCCGCCACGGATTCCGCCTGAGCGAGGTCGTCTCCCGGGACGGCAAAGGGCATGAGGGCCAATTCTTCCACCGCCTTCTGCTCGTCGTTGGACAAGCTGGACAGAACAGCGTTGTTCACGAAGGCCTCGATGCCTTCTCCTTGACCGGGTAACGCCATCCCGGGGCGGTGCAGATGGAGGGCGAGTGGATGGCCACCAAGCCGCGAAAGGACGGCCTCTGCGTTTTCGATGTCACCAAGGATGTGCTTGGCTGCTTCTTCGTCAAGAGGGTTAAGCACGTTACGAGGGACGGCTGCAGGCGATTCAAGGGGCGCCCGGCCCACGATAAGCCACGATGGCCCCGTGTCGGAAGCAGCGGCCGCTCTCCAGATGTGCGGAGCATGCAAGGCATGCATGTGTTCACATCCGTCGAGCACGAGCAGGTCATTCGACGAGCAACCTTCCAACCAGCCTGCTGCAGAGACATCGTCAGCAAAAGTTGTGGATCCATGCAACACCGTTGCCAAGTCGCTTAGTCCTGCGTAAGCATCGACATTCGCCCATCGAACATCGCCTCCGTTGGCGCACCATGCTTCGGCCACGCAACGCGCCACTGTGGACTTCCCAACGCCTGCCAAGCCGGTCAAGGCGGCTGCTTTGTGCTCCTCGAGCAGGCGTTGGATGGCCGCCACGTCTGAGGCTCGGCCGAAGGCGGGGCCGGTCGGTGCACGATGGCCGACCCATTGCCCTTGATTGGTGGGCTCTTGCTTCAGAGGCTCCAGAGAATTGAGGGCATGACGCCCTTCTTCGGTGAGGTGGTGAACGCTTCTTCGCCTTCGACCACCGCCGATGACGTGAGCGCTTCGCACAACCACCAAGCCGTTCTCAACAAGATGGTTCAAGGGCACGTGGAGCGCGGAGCGCACGAGGCCCAAACCTTCTGCCATGCCCGGCAAACTCAGCTCTCTCGGCACATCCCATGCCTCGCGTAGGCCATCGGGAAATGGACCCAACCAGCGGAGGATCCTGGCTTGCGCCTCGGGCAGCACGGATGGAGGTAAGTCCCGTCGCTCAAGTCCGTTTCGCTGCTCTCGTGGCCACCTCACATGAGTGGGCAAGGTTGAACAGGCAACGTTCGTGGTGAAGGAACGATGCAGCGGCTTCACTCCATCCTCCGTAGCATCATTTTGGTTGCTTTGATGCTCACCGCTGTGGCTTCGCCAATGGCTCTCCATGAGTCATCGGACCTTTCGCCCATGACCGCTGAGCAGGCCACAAGCGGGCGCGCTCAGACGACGTGGAGTGGGACGGTGTTGCTCTCCAGCACCACCACGGTCGCGGTCAGCGACGAGTTGGTCATCGCTGCCTGCACCACCGTTCAGCTCGGCGCCGGGGTGCGCTTGGTGATCGACGGTCGCCTCACGGTCCAAGGAACCGCAACGTGCCCGGTCGTGTTCGAAGCCGCCGGCTCCTTGGACCACGAAGGCATCCAATTCAACGCGTCGTCGTTCGGACGTGGTTCACGTGTCGACAACCTCACCCTGTTGGATTCGGTGTATGGCATCACAATGTTTGGCGGCGATGCGCGCTTCCACAACCTCACGATTGAGGCTCCTGACCGGGTGGGCATCGACCTGTTTGGGGCCACGCCTGTGTTCGAGGATCTGACCGTCAACGATGCGGGACAAAACGCCTTCCAAACCGATTGGCGCTTTGGCTTGGGGCTCTCGGTAGGTTCGGGTTCGGCTCCCGTCGTGAAGCGAGCGACGTTCAGTGGCGTCACGACACGTGGACTGAACATCTGGGGCGGTTCCGGCGGCGTCTTCCAAGACATCAGCATGGACAACATCACCGGCTCATCGTGGGCCTACGTTGCCGGGGTTTGGGTGGAAGACAGCGTTCCCTTGCTCCAGCGGATGAGCATTGACCGAGCGGATACCGGATTGGTCGTCCGCCACGTTGACGACACCCTTCGAACCAGGGCGGTCGTCAAGGACCTCGACGTGAGCAACAGCATGTACCGTGGCGTGCTCATCGACAAGGAGAACCGCACAAACTACACGAATTACGAATCGGCCGACATCACTGGATTGACGGTGTCGGGCACGGGCGGACCCGGCGCAAAAACGCCCAACATTGCCGAAGCTGCGGTCGAAATCAACGCCACAGGCGCTTGGTTGGAGGACGTCTTCATCGACGGTTGCACCGACGTCGGCCTTCGCATGTACTTCACCGATGCTTCAACCACCGTTCGGAACATGACCGTCAAGGACGCCGGAGACGCAGGAGCAGGAGCGGGGCCTCACGCCTCCGGTGTGGCGGTTCGCTCCTCGTACTTCGCCCCGACCTTCGACGGACTGTCGGTGACCGGAGCGCCAGGTTCCGGTGTTCACGCCTCCGGTGGTGGCTCAATGCAAGGCCACACATGGAACCTTAGCGGCAATTCCGAGTACGGCCTGAGGGTGGACACCGCCGAAGTGATTGTCGATGGCCTGTTGCTGGACGGGAACGGCTTTGCGGGTGCCTTCATCGAGGACGGCCGGAGCGTGGAATTGAGCAACTTGACCGCCTCAAACAACGGACAAAGCGGTGTCCTGCCCGGACAGCAGGCCGGCCTTCACTACCTTCGCTCAAACGACGTTGAATCCAATTCTGGCGACGTCCGTTGCCTCCACTGCGAGGTGCGTGGAAACACTGGACATGCGCTGTTCATCGAGGACTCTGTGGACCTCTGGATCGAGGACTTGCTCGTCGAAGACGTCGCCCCAGGTACCGTGCCTATTTCCGTGGACAACAGCAACCTGAACACTGGACAACTGGGTGGGCGCTTCCGATTCATGAACGTCACCGTGTGGGCCAACGCCACGGACGGAAGCGGTGCTGCATTGCCTGCGGTCGATGTCCAATCGGCCGACGGTGCCTTCGAAGGTTTGGACCTGCACGGCGTGCATGCGGGCGTGGTATGGAACGCTGATCTGCCCGGCCAGCGCGTCTCCTACCTGCACGATGCCACCCTCGACGATGCGGGTTGTTTGGTCCTCAGCGACCAGAAGTTGCTCCGCATCGACCGCCTCGACATCACGGGGTGTACCGGAGCCTTCACGCTTAGCAATTCGGACGTCAACGTCACGGCGACCGACTTGACGGCCTTGGCCGTCAACGGGGCCTCCATTGATTTGACCGACGGCTCAACGCTCCACCTCTCCAACAGCCCTGTCTCTCCCTTCACGAGCGTCAGCATCGATGCCACAAGCATGATCGAGGAAGCGTGGCCGGTGGAGGTTTGGGTGCGGAACCTCGTCGGGAACGGGGTCCCCTTTGCTTCAGTTGACCTCACGTTCACCGCGGTCGCTCCCGCCCGCGCTCTCTCGACCGACTTCAACGGGCACATGGTGCTCGACGATGCCATTGCTCGGGTGGTCGACACAAACGGTGCCTCCGCGTACGGCAACCTCAACGTGACCTGCAGCTATGGGGGGGTGTCCTCCAGCGTCGAGGTGCTCTTCGATGATGCCACCACGGTCTATTGCGACCTCCCATTGTCGAATCAAGCGCCGATTGTAAACTGGACCTCACCCGTGGATGAAACGACCTTCCCGTCCAACGGTGAGGTGCTGTTCGATGCCAGCACGTCTTGGGACATGGACAACGATCCCTTGACGTACAGGTGGACGAGCACCATCGATGGTGACCTTTTCGCGAGTTGCACCGGTTCTGGAGTTCCAGGGGAACCTACCCCGCAAGAAGGAGCGCCATTCACGGTGAACAGCGACGATCCCCACGGCTGCACGCTCAGTGACGGCCTCCACCAGATCAGCGTGCAAGTCTGCGACCCTACGCATTGCGTCATCCGCAGCAGGACGATTGAGTTGGTCAATTTAGGTCCAGTGCTCTCTTTGGATTTCGAACCAAGCCTCAACGCCTGGAGCGAACTCGTGATGCCACAGACCGGCACGGTGACCGTCAACACCACCGGCACGGTGGACCCGGAAGGGGATGTCGTCTATTGCGGCCTCGAATTCGACAGTTACACCGGACCTCTTCCACCCTTGGATGCCACGAATCCATGCGCGGAAGAACTCGTGTGGACGTTCAACCACGTGCTCGACGACACCCCTCCGACCTTCCAGATGATCGTCGTTGCATGGGACGAGCTTGGCAACAACGCCACCTATCCGGTTCCTGTTACGCTGTACAATGAGGTGCCAGAACCGGTGTTCACGGTTGAGCGAGACAGCAACGCCTCCTCGTCCATGGTGACTTTGAACGCCTCGACGTTGACCGACCCAGAAGGCAACGTGGTCACCTACACTTGGACCTCAAGCGTTGATGGGGTGCTCGCCGAAGGCGATGGGCCAGCATTTAGCGCGTGGAGCGGCTGGCTCAGCCGCGGCGTCCACACCCTGACCTTGACCGTCAACGACGACCGCCCGGAACACGTCGGCTCGGCCCGATCGACCAGCATGCTCCTGACCGTGGACGACAGCCTTCCTCGTGCGGTCATCGCCTCGCCTGCGGACGGTGCTGTGGTCGAAAGCGCAGACCTGCTCAGTTTCAGCGCCGAAGGATCCGGTGATTGGGATGCCTCCTGCAGCACCTTCCCCACGAACATGTCGTGGTGGTGCGTGCCGGGGCAGCCAGCCGGTGGCTCGCAGTACCTCAACGTGGATTGGACCAGCGACCTCGACGGCCGCCTCACGCCCGATGGTGTGGACTGGTTGTTGTTTGACGCGCGCCTGAGCGCAGGGAACCACACCATCACGCTCTCCGTCGACGATGGGTTGCACGAACCGGTGGAGGCCAGCCTGCAGATCGAGGTGCTCACTTCCGCCCCGGTGCTTGTAGTGAGCTTGCCAGAGCCCGGCCACACCCAGTCGTCTTCGCTGCCGCTGGTGCTTGACGCACGCGCTTCCTTTGACGCAGACGGAGACACGTTCACCATGTCGGTCAGTGTGGACGGTGACGTGTTCCTTGACGGCGTTGATGCGTCCATCTTGCATCAGATTTGGCTGCCTTCCGGGGCGCATGACGTGACCTTCACGCTGCAGGACAGCACAGGAGCTGTCCGAACAGAGGTTGTGCCGGTGGTGATGGAACCTTCACCGCCAACCGCGGTGATCGCCTCACCCGACGATTTGACCTCCTATGTACCGGGCGCAGAGGTGATGCTGGTCGACGGTTCGGTCGACCGTGACGGTGATTTGGTTGACCGGGAATGGCGCCTGTGGACCGGGGGCGGTTTCGAGGTCATCAGTTCGAACGCAAACCATACGCTTTGGCTTCCACCAGGAACCCACCACCTCTCGGTGTACGTTGCGGACGCACGCGGTTCATGGGACGAGGACCACGTGAATATCACGGTGCAGTCGAGCTTGCCCCGTTTTGTTCCGGAGAGTTTGCTGGTGACGCCCGACGACGTGGTCCTCGGGGAGCGCACCACCTTGCGCATCTCTGCTGAGTTGGAGGACGCCGACGGGACCACAGAAGACGTGCAAGCGACGGTCACCTTGGGCGACCAATCGTGGACGCTGAACCTGTCCGACGACTTTGGCAGTGGTGTCTGGGAAGGCAGCATCGAGGTGGTTTTCGACGATCTGGGGAGCCCTTACGTTCGCGTGGTGGCCACCGACGGCATCGGAGACACGGCACAAATCGACGTCATCGCCACCACCATCGAGGTGGTGGAATCCTCAGATGACGGTCGTGCGGTCATGTTCGCTGTGGCTGGGGGAGCTCTTGTGGTGGTCCTTCTGGCCCTGAACGCCTTCATGGCTCGGCGCCGGCGCATTTCTGACGTGGACCTCATCGCCTCATGGGGCGTGCTTCAACAGGACAAGGTCACACCGGATATCGGCCTTGACGCAGAAGAGGCCGGCGAGGTCGAAGCTGAGCAAGGCAGCGACGACGATCCATCGGCGGGAGGCGGATTCGACTGGGATGCCGTGTGAGAGTCACGGTTTGAGCGTCCCGTCATCAGAATCCGTGTTGTCCTCTCCCGGACCCCAAGGCGTCACGGTTCTGTGCAAGCCAAGGCGGCGTGCGTAGAGGAATTTTAGGTTCTTCCAGCCGTCGCCCCACGTGTGGATTTCTGCGTCCCCGACGCGCGGGCGGTACGGCACGGAGATTTCGATGGCCTTGCGCTTGCCAAGGTGTCGACGCGCGAGGATTTTGATTTCCTCCGAAAGCGGCATGCCGTCGTTGGTCGGTCGCATGGCTTCGTTTTCGAAGATGCGCTTTCGGAAGACCCACATGCCAGATTGTGAGTCTTTGATGCCGTAACCAAAGAGCACGCGGGCATTGAATGAGAGCATCCAGTTTCCAAAACCGTGCAGGCCGGACATCGAGCCTTCTTCAGCCAACGTGAGGCGATCGCAGGTGATGAACTCCAGGTCGTCGTTCAACAATCTTGCAACGAGTTCAGGCACCTTCTCCGCCGGGTACGTGCAGTCGGCATCCATGGTCACGATGATGTCGCCTTTTGCCACCTCAAACCCAGTACGGTAGGCGCGTCCGTAGCCCTTGCGCGGCTCGAGATGGACGCGTGCTCCTTTCTCGAGGGCAATCTCGCGGGTGCGGTCGGTGGATGAGCCGTCCACGATCATGATCTCGAGCTCATCGCACCAATCCCTCGGGATGGCATCAATGGTCGCGCCGATGGCTTCCTCCTCGTTTCGTGTGGGGAGCAAAACGGTCACGCTGACGGGCAGCCGGTCAGCCATGGTTCGTCCACAAGGCAAGGGGACTTGAATCCCGCACCTGTTCCCTTTGGTCCAATATCGACGCTACAGATGCGCTTGCAACGGCTCATCGCCATCCTTCGGTTCAGGATAGGCTGAGGTCGTCGCGTCGAAGGTTGGACCACATCACACGAAGGGCCAGACGTGCCTTCGTCAGGAGGCCAACCTTTGGACGGTGGCTGAACACCGCACCCTCGGTACGAACAATGGAGGCCAGCAGGGACTCGTAGGCCTCGACCATCATTCCGGGCTGAGCTCGGGCGCGTCGGTCCAACAGCGGGAGGAGGTCCTTGGCTGAGTTCTGATGACCTTCGATTGCTTCACAGTAATCGCGGATGAAGGCCCTCCAGCGAAGATCTGTTTCGATTGCAGCGTCGCTGAGGTCCTCCTTGGCCAGGCCATGCGATTCCAGGACGTCAAGCGGGAGGTAGACGCGGCCGCGATCCCAATCCTCCTGCACGTCTCGGAGGATGTTGATCAGCTGAAGCTGGATGCCCATGTCGATCGCGTGAAGGCGGGCTCGTGCATCTTCGTAGCCGTAGATTTCGATGAGGACCAAGCCCACCGCAGAGGCGACTTTGAAGCAATACGCACGTACGTCTTCCCAGCTCCTGACCTCTGTGGGAAAGAGGTCGTCTTCCATGCCGTCAATGATCGTTTCAAGGTCCAGCAGACGGACGCTGTAGGTCTGCATGACCCAAGCCATCGCGCGCATCACGGGGTGTTCGTCGTCTTCAGGTGACGCACCCGAGTCGAATGCGCGCAAACGCAGACGCATGGCGGACAAGGCTTCGAGGCGCCAAACCGCGAGATCTTGTGGGTCTGATGGTCGACGACCGTGCTGCTGTACCAATTCCTCCATCCGGCTTTNGCTGAACGCAAGAACGTCGTCGGAGATNGGNAGGCGCTCGTCCGCGTCGCCGTCAACGATGTCATCGACCCACCTGCAGTAGGCATAGACGGCGTTGACGGCGGCCCGCTTTTTTGCCGGAAGCGACGCAAATGAGGCCACAAAGGAGGACGATGCCTCCTTTGCTCGACGCTCACACGCGTCGAGGGCCATGCGAAGTTCCGTCATGCAAGTCACCCCTCAGGCCGTTGGCTCGCCGCCCTTGTGGGGGCGGGGTGCGCCAATGCTCTTGAGTGCTCGCCGTCCGTTCTTGGAGCGACGGACCGAGTCGAACCATACGCCGACACCGTTCCAGTCAGGAACAATTCCGAGGTCGTCGAGCACGAGCTTGCTGGAGATGCGAGCGCTCTCAAAGATGACAGGCAGACCAGATCCGGGGTGCGTGCCCCCGCCGACCAAGTACATGCTCTCGACGTCCTCGAAGCGGTTGCGAGGGCGGCGCCACAGCATTTGGTCGAGGCCGTGCGCGAGGTTGAACACCGCGCCGCGGTAGCAGTAGTCGCCCCAGTCATCCGGAGTCATCATCATCTCGGTGACGATGTGGTCGCGGATGTTCTCGTAGCCGAGTTTTGTCTCGATTTGGTCGAGGATACGCTCGCGGTAATCGGCGCTGATTTCGGACCAGTCGACGTTGGGGTGAATTTGCGTGACCGGCACGAGCACGTAGACCGTGGAGCACCCTTCAGGGGCCAACTGCGGGTCGGTGACACACGCGTTTTGGACGTACACAGAGGGGTCGTCCCATGTCACTACATGACGGTCTTCAATGTCCTTGAGGTTCTCCACGTAGGTACTGGAAGCATAGATCTGGTGGTGGGGAAGGTGGTCGTAGGTTCGGTCCACACCAAGATAGAGCATGAAGGTCGAGCAAGAGTACTTTTTCTTCTCCAACTTCTTGTCCGTCCAGCGTCGGCGGTCTGCGTTGGGCACCATCTCGGTCATGGCCTTCGCAAAGTCAGCGTTGACCACCACAGCGTCGGCGCGGTGCTCGCCGGAGGCGGTTTCAATGCCTACGGCCCGTCCGTTCTCGGTGATCACGCGGTCCACGGCTTCTCCAAGGTGGATCTCGACACCCAATTCTTCAGCGATTTCCGCCATGCGAACGGGAACGCTGCCGAGCCCACCCATCGGGTGGAAGATGCCGTGCTCATACTCAAGGAAGGCCAGGATGGTGAACAGGGAGGGGCAATTGAAGGGCGACATGCCGAGGTACTTGGTTTGGAAGGACATCGCCAGCAACAGGCGCTCGTCGTCAAACAAACGCCCGAGATCGTCAGCCACGCTCCGGGTAGGCCTGAGAACGGTGGCTGCGCGCATGGCGCGCTTCGAGAGCAGGTCGGTTGGGCCGTTCCACGGCTCCTGGAGGCATGCTTTGGAGCGCTCCAGTTTCTTGCGGTTTTCCTCGACGTAGGTGACGAAGGCCTCAGCGTCCTTGGCACCGGAGAGGGCTTCGATGCGGTCCTTCATGAGTTCAAGGTCGCTGGTGCAATCAAGTTCCCCGCCTTGGCCAAACACAAGACGGTAGTTGACGTCGAGTTGGGCCAGGTTGAGGTCAGCGTGGGCGTCCCTGCCAATGGCCTGGAAGATGTCTTCGATGACCTCGGTGTAGTGGAAGAAGGTGGGTCCCAAATCAAAGGTGAATCCTTCTTTTTCGATGGTGCGCGTTCGGCCACCGACGCGCTCCGACTTTTCGAAAACGCTGACTTTTACGCCGGCCTTGGCCAACAAGAGGCTTGCAGCCAGTCCACCTGGTCCGGCACCGACAATGATGACGTGTTGTTGTGACATCAGTCAAACATCAGCATACTCGGTATAAAGCACCGTTTCAAAGCGTCTCTCGTTTGGTGCTGTTGAGCGCTCATCAGACGAGGTTAAACTTCGTCTCTAGACGCTGATTCGGGATGTCCCTTATACCCTGATGAGCAACAGAGAAACCATGTT
>PCBQ01000019.1 GCA_002731395.1 Methanobacteriota archaeon | reverse complement strand
GAGCACGTGAGCCTCATTGACGCCGCTTTGCTGGCCTCGGGTTTGGCTGAGGCATGGCTGGCCGGTCACGTGGGGCAAGAGGCCGCGGTTTCGTGGACCACGGTCGAAGGCCGCCGCCCTCAGGTTCATCATGACGATGCGCTGAATCTCCCCGCTGAAGAGCGCGGGCTGGTGCAAGCCACCGGCCGTGTCGCAGCGGTGGTGCATCAGGCGCCCAGCGAGCAGACCATCGATGATTTGGTGGCGCTCGCGCTGGAGCACGACGTGGCCCGATTGACCTTGAGGTGCACGCTGCCCGCCGACCTTCAGCCGAAGCTTCAGGGCTCCCTCGACCGTCAATTGTCACGCCGGCATGGCCGACGCGTTGCGTTTCTTTGCCATGCAGGACAAGGGCCTGACGTCCATCTGCTCTGTGTGGGTCCGACCCTTCAAGAAGGGGTGCGCTGAACGCGACGCTGCGCCTCAAAGAGCGGAGTTCTCGCCGCCGTGGTCTTCAAATAGGGGAGTTCGGTCGGCACGTTGCTCGACACCATGTCGAACGCGATGGAGGCATCACGGATGGCCAAGAAGGACGAAGACCTCGGGGACGATTTCTCCTACATCATCCGCATGTCGGACACCGACGTTGACGGGCTCCGTCCCCTTGCTTCGGCGCTTACGTCCATCAACGGCGTGGGCAGCCGCACCGCCATCCAGATCTGCCGCCAGACCGGCTTTGAGCCGACCCGATTGGCCGGTCACTTGACCGCCGACGAGCAGCAAGTGCTCATGAAGGCGGTCGAAGATTACGCAGAGAAGGTCCCGCTGTGGATGCTCAACCGTCAGCGCGACATCGAAAGCGGCGAGGAAATTCACCTCACCGGTCAATCCGTCAAGCTCGTCCAGAAGGACGACATCGACCGACTCCGTGCCATCAAGGCGTACCGCGGTGTGCGTCACGCCAACCGCCAGAAGGTTCGCGGTCAGCGCGGTCGCTCCAACGGCCGTTTCGGTCTGACTTTGGGTGTCCAGCGCAAGAAGTGAGGAAGAGGTGAGGCATCATGGGTGAACCAAAATTCTCGCGACCAAAGTACGACACGCCCTCCCACCCGTGGAAGGCTGACCGCATCGAGGAAGAGCACGCCATCCGTGCCAGCCACGGCCTGAAGAACATGAAGGAAATTTGGAAGGCCAAGTCCCAACTTCGCCGCCATCGCCGCCAGGCCATGCGCCTCATCGGCAACGTGGACACCACCGAAGGACACGGCAAGCGTGAGATGGAAGACCTGCTTCACTCCTTGCACCAGAAGGGCCTCGTGACCGCTGAAGCCAGCCTTGACGACATCCTTTCTTTGGGCGTTGAGGAGATCCTCAACCGCCGTCTTCAAGCCCAAGTCTACTACAAAGGCCTGGCCAGCACCATCAAGCAGGCACGCCAACTCATCACCCACGGACAAATCGTCATCGGTGAACAGAAGGTGACCATTCCCTCTTACCCCGTGTCCCGCGACGAAGAGGAGCTCATCGCCTACCACCCCTCCAGCGCCCTCAACAACCCCAACCACTCCATTCGCATGGCGATTGAAGACCGCCGCTCCGAGGCTGAATATGCCGTGGAAGAACAGGTCGATCCCGAAGCCACGCCGGAATTTGCCGCTGAAGTCGCAGAGGCCGCTGCCGACGCGCCCTCGGCCGCTGACGACAACGGAGGTGAGGCCTGATGTCTGACCGCCGCGCCGTCGTCCACATCTTTTCATCCTACAACAACGTCCTGATGACCGCCACCGATTTGACCGGTGCCGAGACCATCACGACATGCTCCGGCGGACAGGTCGTCAAGACCGCGTCCGACAGCGGCGGTCAGTTTGCTGCCACCCGTGCCGCAGAACGCCTCGCTGACGCGCTGCGTGAGAAGGAATTCACGCAACTCATCATCAAGTACCGCGCGCCTGGCGGCAACAAGGCAAACACGACCGGGCCCGGTGCACAGGCCGCCATTCGCGCCCTGACCCGTGCCGGCATGACCATCACGCGCATCGAAGACGTCACCCCCATCGCCCACGATGGGACGAAGAAGAAGGGCGGACGTCGCGGGCGCCGCGTCTGAACGAGGTGGATCAACATGAACATCGAAACCGTGGAAGGTTGGCCCAAGGGCCGCAAGGCGAAGTACCTCATCAGCGACAGCGACGCTTCGCAAATCAACGCCATTCGCCGCGCCATCCTAAGCGACGTGCCCAAGCTCGCCATCGCTTTCGTCGACTTCACCCAAGGCGTCAACCAAGACAACCAGGGCGAAGTGGTCGAATCGGTGAACGCGCTTCCCGACGAGGTCATCGCCCACCGCCTGGCCATGCTTCCTGTTCCCACCTACCCTGACGAGGGCATTCACTTCGTTGACGCGTGCCCCAACTGCAGCACCTTGGTTGAATCCGAGCGCGGCTGCATGCAGTGCCAGGTGCTCTACTCGCTCAACGCCCGCGGTCCCTCCGCTGATGATGAGGAAGAGTTCCGCACCGTCCACGTCGGTGACATGATGACCCTCTCGGATCCGATGTTTGACATCCCCGAAGAATTCGCGCGCATTCCCCTGACCATTCTTGCCAAGGGCCAGTACCTTGAGTTCTACGCCTTCGCCACCTACGGCCGCGGCCGTGACCACGTCAAGCACGCACCTGCAGCTGCCGTGACCTTCCGCCCTCAGCGCGTCGCCGTACTGCAAGACAAGAAGGGCGCAGAAGCCCTCTTCAGCCTCAACCTGACGACCAGCGATGGCCGTGCCATTGACGCCAAGCTGTTCACCAAGAACCGTGTCGAAGACATCGACACCGTTCACGACCTCGAGAAGGCCATCCACCAGGTTGGCCCGGGGACAGGTCGCGACGAAGCCTTCGGTGAGGCCATCGTCTTCGAGGACGTGCCGGGCGCCTACGTGTTTACCTTCGAAACCGACGGTGCGATGGCCCCCGACGTCGTGATGAACGAAGCTCTTCGCGAACTCAGCGAGCGCTTCATGGGCATTTCCGGTGACCTCGAGAAGGCCTTGGCTTGAGCGCAACACGCGCCTGGCTTCACGCACCTTGATGGACGGCATGCCGTGCTCGCTCCTCGATGACGGTCGGTGTGGCCCACGTTGGCGGACACGTGACCTTGCTTTTCTCCATCCATGACGATGAAATTCTACCCCGCCGCCAAGGCAGCCGAGGTGCAGGGTTGTGTTTGGATGCCGGTGTTCGTGTCCGGGCCGAAGCCACACCAGCTCCGGCTGGGCAGGTTTCCGAAGGGGCCATTCCCGCTCCAAGGGTTCCATCTCAACCCGGCTCCATCGAAGTAAGCGTCAGCGACCGGTTCGGCACACCTTGGCCCGAGGGCGAGGCCATGTACATCATGCTGATCGAGGACCTTCGTGCCGTCCGACGCATCCCCTCCTCCACGTCCTGGAGCTTGGACGTCCNACTCGAATTGCCGATCAGCCAAGGGTTTGGGATGTCAGCAGCCGGTTTCCTNGCCGCTGCACGTGCCGTGCTGGANGCCAATGGCACCCCTGATGACGCGTACGCAGCGCGCGCTGCCCACAGGATGGANCGCCTGCACCGAGGTGGGCTTGGCGACGTGTTGGCCCTTCAGGCAGGAGGCATGGCCCTCCGACGAAAGCCCGGAGCGCCAAATGCGGGTGGTTCAGCAGACGGGGCCATCCTTGAGGCCCCTCTCCTTCTGGTCTGGCAGCCCGATGAATCCCGGCACACGTCCGCTTACATCGATCACCCAGGATGGAAACGCGCGATCACCGAAGCCGGTGAAGCAGCCCTTGGTGCATTGATGCTTGGCGCATGGACCGCGGACCGCTGGAACGACCTGCTCAAGGCGGCCGCCACCTTTGCCACTCTGTCGGGTCTCGAAGCCGAGTCCGAACGCTCCGAGTTGTTGAGTGGCGTCCGATCCACCTTGGTGGATGCTGGTCTTGACGGCGCGTGGACGTGCCGACTGTGCATGCTCGGTGTGTCCGCCGTGGTGATGCCTCTTGACCCGCATCAAGCATCATCCGACGAGGTGGAGGTCCTCCGAGCGCCCTTGAACGCCCTCGGTCTTGAGGTCGGTATGTGCGGGTTGGCCGTGCCCGGGTTCGACGAAGAGGAGTGACTTACGCATCCTTCTCATCGTCGAGCACCCAGCATCGAAAGGCTGCGATATGGGCGACTTGGGCCCATAATTTCCGAACGTCGCCAAGCATCAGCATCCGTCCGCACCGCATCAAGGCACGAGCGCCGACCGATGACAGCGTCAGCGGGTTCCAGATTCGCCGTTGCACGAAGCCTGCCCGAGCCACGGCCGTTTCCAAAGCAGCAGAGCGCGTAAACAGGATGAGTGGGCGAGCGGCGGTGCTCTGCACTGCAGCGTTTACCAACGTGTGGCTCAGTCCCTGTCCTCGGTGATGTGGATCGACGACAACGGTGGTCAACTCAACGGCGAACAGGTGCTTTCTCAACTCCGTATAAGCCGTCAAGCTCCCGTGTTCATCCCGGAGCACGGTGGCTTGCGTCACCCAGCGTAACTCCCGCTGAAGGCGGTACGGTGGACGCAGGTCCTCCTCTTCACGAAGCCGCTGGAGAAGCCAGCGCGCATCACGCTCAGCGTCCATGCCGTCACGTCAATGTGCAGGACTTGGCTCTACCGCCACTCGGCTCGTTCGCGCAGCCTTGATGTCTTCCGGTGTGAGTTGTTTTCCTTCACTCAACACCTTCACAACCGTTGCGTGGACGCGTGCATCGGCCTCCCGCTTCTCTTGCGCGCGCTTTGCCAATGTCCGCATGGGCATCGCCATGCGGATGTTGCCCTCAAACAACGGCGCATGACGCGCGAGGAAGGCCCAGTAGAGGTCGGAGATGGGGCACGTGGAGGACGGGGAAAAGGCGCACCCTTTGCATGCATCGCCCATACGCTTCAGGTAGGGCGTGCCGCAAACGTAGGGCTTGGTCGACATCAGTGAACCTGTGGCGTAGGTGCCCATGGCCAAGACATTGGGCTCGACCACCCAATCGTAGGCGTCAATGAACATCGCCCAAAACCAATCGGTCAGTTCCCGTGGCCGAACGCCGATCAAGGTCCCGAGGTTGGCCAGCACCATCAGACGAGGAATGTGATGGGTCCATCCGTCTTCCATCACCGCCTTCGTGACGTCGTCGAGGCAGGCAAGACCGCTTGGTGCCCCCCAATAGGCCGCAGGCAGAGCCACGTCATCACCGAGAGCGTCCACGCTTATCGGAGCCTCAGGCCATACGCCTTCCCATCCTGCTGCGGGTCGTGAGCTTGTGCTCATCGGGACGTGAACACCTTCGGTGAATCCGTCTGTGGCGTCATGCACGTGTCGGATGAATTCGCGCCAGCCGAGCACCTGACGGATGAACCCCTCTTTGGAATTCAACGCGAGGTCCGCGTGTTCGACGTCATGAACCACACGTCCGGGTTGGAGTCGTCCCAGATTGAGCAGTGCCGCGATGCGGGTGTGAAACAACGAGCGGTGTTGAACCGTCATCGCGTCTTCGTATGGGCCAAACCATGGCATGGCTTCCTCAAGGGCCCAACGCCATGCGCGCTCTGCATCGGCAGCAGAGGCGGGCAGGTCTTGAGGCGTGACGCGGCCTGGGTGGTGGCCGTAGGTGGCTTTCACCATCGCTGCAACTTCAAGCGTGATGGGGTCAGGAGGAAAGGTCGGCACTTCAGGCAAGGGAACAGCCCCGTCCCATGGTAGCCGATTCTCAGCGTCCAAGGACCACTTTCCACCCACCGGTTTTCCTTCTTCGGTCAGCAGGATGCGATGGGCCTTCCGGGCCTCACGGTAGAACGCGTCCATGCGCCACGGACGTTTGTTCCCAACCGCCCGGTCGAACAGCGCCCGGTCGGTCAACCAACTGCCGTGGTCCTCCACCGTAAGCAAACCCCGTGCTTCCAACGGCTCGAGAGCGAGCCGAGTTTCCCGCTCGGCCCATCGCATCGCGTGCAATGGACCCAGAACTTCGACCTGTGCTTCGAGCACGTCTTCGTAGGGACGATTGTCGTGAAGGACGACGACCGGGTGACCGGCATCTTGAGCTTCGAGTGCAAAGTGACGCAGGTTGGTCAGCACCAACGCCAATTTTTGTTGGTGATAGGGGCGTTGGTTGGCCTTCCATGAGGTTTCGATGAGGATTAGCCCGGTGGCTGAGCGGGGCCGCTCTGGCGTGGGCCGCCATGGCCCGACATCGAGGTTCAATTGATCGATGTGGACGTAGCACCAGCGTTCGACATCGCCCCTTTCAACGGGCTTGAGGGCATCACGGAAGAACCCCATTCAGGCCCCCCATGCGGAAAGATCGGTCTGCTGAGCGTGGGCGCTGACCTCGCTGGGTTGCCACCCGATGGTGCAGTGCAGGTCAGCCACGGCCCGGGCTGCGCTGTCAAGGGCCGCCCCTGCTGTTCCAATTGGAGCACCAAACGCGTCCCCAATCACGCTGAACGGTCCGTGGTGATGGACGACCCCAGACCCTTCGATTGGACGGCTAAACCGCCATCGGTGGGCTGCCCACCCGTCTGGGTTCAAGCCGAGGGTCGTGGCGACCACGACGGCCATGTCCGGAAGGCTGCGCTCAAGGTCCGCAGCGCTCTGCTCGGGATCGAGCCTCACCTCTAGGGTCGCTCTGTCCTGTCCACGCCGGGTCAGGGTCCAACCATCTGGAGCCACGATGTCCGCGTCGGGTGCCGGACCCCATGCCACCCAACATGCCTCGCTCCGTCCGTCCACATGGATGTCCGCCGTGTCCAACAAGGCCCTGGATTGCTCGAGCGGCGCGGTGACGAGGACGTGATCATGGTCCACTTCCATCGGCCCGTCTGGAGAAATGATGCGCAAACGTGCGCCTTGTGATGTCGTTTCCAGACCATCGACGCGATGCAATTGACGTACGTTGAGCCCTTCACCAAGATGCTCAAGCAAGGGCGGAAGGGTGGTGACGGGTTGTTCTCCGTCAACCTTGAGGAAGCCGCGTTCAATCCAATCTTGCACGTGGCGTTCTGCCCACGAGGGCCACCCCTCCACTTTCGGAGCGCCCAATTGGAACGGTGTTCCGTCGCTTGCGGTGCGGTCAGAGAGACGTCCGCTGGCCCGACGGCCCTTGTCGTAAACCGTCACCTCGTGACCCAGGTCGGACAACAACCGCGCTGCAAACCGGCCTGAAAGCCCACCACCGACGATGCCGACGTTGAGTTGTTTTGTTCCAGCATGTGCTTCGGTCCAACCGCGGTAAGCCCGGAGGTCCAAGCGCGCTGCATGGTCACGGGCATCACGGCGTCGAACGCGCCCCATGCGAACGTCGGGTGGGTCAAAGGGCCGGTCGAACAAGCCGAAGCACCACATCACGCCGGCGATTGAATTTGGGTTTCGTCCGTCCAAGGCGTAACGGTCGTTGAGGTCCTGCGTCAGTTGCATGGCGGTCTCAGGATCTTCCATCCATTGCACGGTTCCTTTGCCCCACGTCATGCGGACGTTGTTGTGCATGACGCCATGACGCATGATTCCACGTTGGGCTGCGTTCCAGAGCACGTCACTGCTTTTGGCTCGCTCCAAATCCATGGCAGATCGTGCGGGGTGCGCCAAAGCCGTCCTCCGCCAGGAGGCTCGGGCCCAGTCTGGAATCTGATCCCACGCATACGGACGGTCAACGTCATGCGCGTGGTGGTAGGCATGTTCTCGAAACACCAACATCTCATCGAGGAATTTCTCGGCCCCTTTCGTACCGTGCTCCGCTGCATCGCGGACCAGTCGCGTGGACGCCACCATGCCGTGGTGCAGCCAAGGCGACATGCCGCTCACGCCGCCACGGTTGGCCGCGTTGTTTCTCGTGCGGTGGTATCGGCTCAATCCCTCGTTGAGGTAGGCCGTCCACCGTGCCAGACCCGCCGAGGCACCTCCGGTCATGTCCGTGACAGGAACGACGCTGGGGTCAATCCGACACGCTGCCAAGAGCGACACGGCACCGTCCTTGCGCAGCGCTTCAGCGGCATCGATCGGCGTGAATGGAGGTGCCCAAGACGGTGGCATTGGTTCGACCGTTGCAGTGCAGCGGGGCCAAGGCTGACCCATTCGGCGCTTCATCTCGCGCTTTGTTGCGTCTTTGAAGCGGAAGGGGCGATTCGCCGTTCGTCCAAACACCGGGCGGGGCAAGACGCAGTGGGCGTCCACTTCAACCACCGGGCGCACCTTGGCCACGGCGCCGGTCCACGCAGACCAAGGGGCGAGGTCAACGAGATCCGTCACCACGACCGCGGCTTGCTCAGCAAGGTGGAGAAGGACCGGCTCACGATGGCCGTCTCTTGCGACATGCAAAACGTGCTTCACGTTGAGCTCCCTGGCGCGATGTGCCACGTCGGCGGCCCCTTCGAGCAAAAAGCGATGATGGCGGTAGGACGCGTGGGGGTAGCGCTCATCGATGCCTTGGTAGATCAGCAAGGGCAGGCCGAGGTCCTCTGCCATGGTGCGGGCGACGTCGAAGGTCGGGTTTTCGTCCAGACGCAGCGCGGCCCGCATCCAGTGAAGGACGAAGATCGGTGCTGCGGCGGCAGGGCCATGATGCCTGATGCAGCGCTCGTCGAGGTGAGACGGTAAGCGAACGTCCACCATGGTTTGTGGCCACCCCCGTTCGTTTTGAAGGGCCGTTCATCACCGCAGCACGCGGAGGGTTTGAGAGGGGCAAGGTCCAGCGGCAAACATGCGCCCGACGGCCCTGCTGTTGACCTTCTTGATGCTCCTTGCCCCAATGGCCGGTTGCATCAGCAGCGAAGAGCCCCCTGTTCCTGTTGTGGAGGACGAAGTCATTGACGGCGTGTGGGTGACCGGGGGAGATGGACTCCCGGTCGATGTCGAGCCCTTTGACACGACGTATTACATCAACGACGTCGGCCAACAAGGTCCCGAACCAAGCATCGGCGTTACCTCAAGCGGCTGCATCTTCTTCATCGCCCTCGAGAAAGTCATGCGCTCCTGTGATTCTGGAGAAACATGGGTGAACACCGTCGAGGGCGACGTCACCCAGGCGCCCTCCACCAGTGACCCGTGGGGTTGGGTTGACCCACTGACGGACCGCATTTTCAACGTGCAGATGGTCGGCTTGGCCACCACGTGGATTGGCTGGTCGGACGACGACGGGGAGACGTGGATGGGCAACCCCCATGATTCGGGACCTGTCCCGCTCAATGACCACATCAAGTTGGCCACGGGGCCGTGGACGGATTCCGGCTATGGCGCCATTGGCAGTCCAGTGTACGATACAGCGGTCTACTTCTGCTACAACAAATTGGCCGGCATTTTCTGCTACACATCCCTCGACGGCGGAGCCACCTTCGCCGTTGGTGGCCAAGCCTTCGGACTGGTCACCACCAACGGCGGTCTGCACGGTGCCATTTCCTCGGCACCCGATGGGACGGTCTACGTGCCGCCACGCGTCGCGACGCCGACGCTGGTCGTTTCCAAAGACAACGGCCTCAACTGGGAAGAGAAGACCATGGGCGAGGATGTTGGAACACCAAACCCGCGAAAGAATTCCGAGATGGCCGCGGACACCGAGAGCAACGGCTACCACGTGTGGACGGGTGCCGACCAAGGCGTCTACATGTCCCGCAGCACCGACTCCGGTGAATCGTGGGAGCAGACCAGCCTGCGTATTTCACCGGTTGAGGTGGTCTCGAGCGTCTTCCCACAAATCATCGCCGGCGATCCCGGACGCATGGCGGTCGCCTACCTCGGCAGCGAAGACACCGGCGCCCTTGGCGTGCCGGACATCGACGGGAACCCATGGGACGGTAACGCCCACTACGCCACGGCCAACGTGAGCTACGACCTCTACGTCACCTACAGCTTGAATGCCCTGGACGAGAACCCTGTCTTCCAAACCGTCCGCATCACGCAAGACCCGGTTCAGGTCGGTTCCATCTGCCTCAACAGCGGCGACTGCCGCGACATCGGCGGCTCCAACCGTAACCTGCTTGATTTCAACGACATCGTCATTGACAGCGAAGGCCGAATTTTCATCGCCATCACCGATGGCTGCACGGGCGAGTGCGCCACCAAGGACGTGCCAACGCCCGAGGATTCGCGCGACCGTTTGGGCACCCTCGTCTACCTCGCCAGCGGGCCGAGTTTGCTGGCTGACGTGGGGGAATTGACGCCCCTTGTCGCAGGAAACAGCACGGCGTAGTCACCGATGGAGTTGGAATTCATCGCTGCCGATTGAGTACGTCAATAACCTGCTGAAGACCCCGGTTTTCTGCAATTCGGGGTAGGTTCCTCGCTCAGAACGCATCTTGTCGTTCGTCACAATTCCCGCATTGTGGTCAATGGAAAATTGCAGCATACTTGCATCCTCGTCAACATGACCATACAAGTGAGGATAAACGAATTTCATGTCAGGGGAAACTTCCATCAACCGCTCCACTGCGCTCCAGTTTTCCAGCAAAAACGTCAGGGTGACGTGTGCGAAAAGCGTCGAATCCGTTGCCGAGATGTGATCGATGAAGACCTCGAAATTCACATTACGATTTTGCATGCTGTGGTAGATGTTCGGCAAATCGTAGATCAGGCAAGGCCGATCGCCGTCCTCGAGCGGTCCACTTGCCTCCACTGCCTTTTCTGACCAGTGCGTGTGCAACTCTGTAACGACCCATGGGCCACCCTTACCTCCCATTCCAACACCATGCTTCATCAGACTGGACAGGGCTTTGTCCTGCGCAGTTTTATGGTGCACAACCTTCGGAAATTCTGTATCGTCGAGGCCTACAGCCCGTCGTAACGCTGCGATTGAAAATTCCGCCTTGACGTCTTCAGGTTTTGCTGAAGGAATGGCCTCCCTGATAAACAAAATTCTCTCCTTGTTGAGCGGACTCGCCTTGTCCATGTTCCACATTTGCCGGAGGGCCATGCATTGGCCCATGAGGTCAGAAGAATCAACGCTGACCTGAAGTTTCTGAACATGAAGGTCCCACAGCCGGTCTGTGTTCTGAGCATCATGCTCCAGGACCCAGTTGATCATGCGCTGCAGGCCCATCCCTTGACTTGCGAGCAACCCTCCTTCTCGGTTCGCTTCCAGTTGTTCCTCAAGTAAATCCCACAGCGCTCCTGCATTTGTTGGGTCGTGATTTTCGATCCAGTTGATCATGCGTTGGATGACCATTCCTCGGCTTGCGGCATCCTCAGATTTCTGTTGATTGGCGTACTGAAGCTCAAGGAGATTCCAGAGGCGCTGGTGGTCCTCCGGGGTGTGTTTTTCAACCCAATTGATCAATCGCTGGAACATCATCCCGATGCCGGGAATATCTTTGCGTCGCTGCTCAAGAGCCAGTTTTCGCTCAAGGAGGTCCAACAATCCGTTGTGGTCCTCAGGTGCGTGAAGTTCCATCCAGTTGATTTTCAACTGCATGTTCATGCTCATTCCCTTTTCATTTCCCCGCTCCTGTTCGATGGTAAATTGACGTTCCAGTAAGTCCCATAACCCGCTTGTATCATTCTGGTCATGCTTCTTCTTCCAATTTATCATCCCCTGATGAATCATACTTTGGCTCTTCAAATCGCCGCTCGCAACATTCACTTCCAATTGTTGGTAAAGCAGTTCCCACAACCCGTCTGCATCGTTCTGTCGATGCTTTTCATGCCATTTGATCATATTCTGGAGGACTATGCTCTGCCCACGAGCATCACCCCCAGAGCGGTTGACCGCCAATTGTTCCTCCAGCAAAGCTCGCAGTTTGTCTTCATCTTCGGGACGGTGGGTTTCTTGCCATCGAATCATACGCTGCAGAACCATGCTTTGGCCGCGCATGTCGCCGGTTTGCCGGCTCACATCAAGTTGGCGTGCTAGAAAATTCCAGATCTCATCCGTTTCATTTGGAACAAATTCTTGATACAAATCAATCAAAGCTTGGAGGTCGATTGATTGGCCGCGGTAATCGTTCATCTGTTCATTGATTTCAAGCAAGCCTTGAGCAAGCCTACGTCGCTGCGTAAAGTCGTTCGGGCTGTGTTGCCGATACCACTGAGAAAGGTCGAGTAACCGATACTTGAGGAATTTCATATTCCCTGCCTTCCTCTCATGGACCAAAGCACGTTCCAGCCCTTCTCGCAACTCGTCAGGCGCGCAGTGGCAGAACAGACAGTCTTTCCCATTGTGGCACGATTCGCCGAACCTACACACGCGTGTGTCGCAAGTTGGGCAGCGCATTGCACCGCGAGTTAGGCTCAGGGCATTTTAATCCACGGCCGATTCGCCTTGCACGGAGGTGCAGCACACAAAATCCGAACACCTTCCTTGCAGGAAACGAACTGTGCGAGGTACGTGTTTAGGCCTTCGGGCGCGGCCACGGCAGCATCGCTGGCGTGGTTGCGACCCATTCGGCAAAACCAGGGCGTGTTTCGAGATCAACTTCAGACATGCGCACACCTGAGACCCACCGCAGAAGCAGGTTGAGCAGCAGAGGACCGAAAAGAACCGGCCATGCGCCCCAGCCGCTGACGGCGATGGCGGCCAGTCCAAGCCCCCACCAGACCATCGCTTCACCGAGATGGTTGGGATGGCGCACCATGGCGAAAAGACCTGTGGTGAGCAGGTGCCCGGGCCCTGCGTTCGCTCTGAACCGGCGCAATTGCTCGTCGGAGACGGCTTCGATGATCAGGCCGACGGCAAAGAGCAGGCCTGCGACGATCATCATTGGCACGGCCAGATCGGGCGCGGCCCGAGCGGACGCGTCCAGCAACGGGCGGAGTGGAGCGGCCACAGCGAGCATGATGATGCCCTGAAGCAGGAAGACCTGCACGAAGCTGCCCCACCACCAACGGTCGCCCCAGCCTTCACGCATGCGCACATAGCGTGGGTCCTCACCGCGGTGACGGGTTCGAAGATGGAGGTGGATGGCAAGGCGGAGGGCCCAGACGGTCACGGCACCATACACGACCCAGCCGACGGTATCTGTACCACCAAAGGCCACAATGCGGGCCGTGGCGATGACAACGAAACCAAGACCCCAGAGGACGTCCATGACGGTCACCAGACCGCTTGCGACCGTGCGCAGCCATGCCAACACGGCGATGGCGAGCACCGCCAAAGACTCCCACATGAGCGCGTCAAGGGCATCCAGGGCCATGGATTCACGCAACCTCGGCCGCACATCAGCCTTGCTCATGGGTGGACTCAGTCCACCATGAAACGACATCTTCTATGTAAAACTCAACCAAAAATCAATCCCATCTGATGGACCATAAAGCCGTGATTTGACCCGGAGATTGACCCTTACAGGGTGATGCCAACCGAAGCGCCCGACCCGCCCGCCTGCCCGCTGACCGACCCCGTCGTGCTCAACCCGCCCCTGCCGGTGGCAGGGCCCAGGTCCCTCGACACCCTTCCTGTGCCGAACCGACGTGACCGCGAAGTTGCTCGGTCCGAGATTCTCGAAGCACAAGTGTCCGGGATGATGCGCACGCTCGCAGCAGGACAAGTGTACTGGATTCCAAATTTTGGCCTTCACGTGACCCGCAGTGGCCCGAACGAGTTGACGGTCATCGAGGGCGTCATGCGTGAAACCGTGACGTCGCGTTTGGTCATCTTCAGGGAAGTGTGTCATCGGCTCGGCGTGGTGTTCCGTATCATGGACCACGCCATCTTTCCTTCAGAATCTCCTGAGGACATGGTATGGGCCAACGCATGGAAGCCCTCACCTCCATTGGATAAGGAAGCCACCCGCTATGAACCACGAACCGCAGACACAGATGCCCTGGCTGCCCCAAGCCT
>PCBQ01000018.1 GCA_002731395.1 Methanobacteriota archaeon | reverse complement strand
GTCGCCAAGGAAGGTGGCGCGGATGGACCAGAGGCCGACCATGTCCAACGCTTTGTGCTCCTCGCCGGGCGTTCCTTGCTTCTCGATTTGATTGCGCTCGAGGCCTTGCTGGTCACGGATCAGCGCCCTTCCAGCAGCGTGGTTCATCTTCGAACGGCGATGGTCGACACCGCGGCCTCTGGCTCGGTGACCGCTCCGGCGTGGGCTACTCGCCCAGCGTCGATCGATGCTGGTTCATGGTCGGTGCTCCAGGACGCGCTGCTTCCCCAGCGCATTGCCGTCTCGTTGTGCGACTGTGACCTCGATTTGCTCGACGTTCGCTTTGTTGCTGCTTCCGGATTGCAGAGTTCAGACCTTCCCAGCCACGACAGCATCAGTTCAGCAGGGTCTTTCTTGGGCATGCCTGGCCTCGTGACGCTGCTCGGCGTGGTGATGCTTGGAGCCGGTGCAGGCCTTGAGCATCGGAGGAGATCAGAAGCGGAACGCCTGGCTGAGCGGATCCTCGGCGATCTTCACTTTTGGGATTGAGGCAAGATTTCCTCCTTCTCGTGGCATCGATGAGGTGTTCATCAATGCTTATCCAACACTAATCTACCACTGGCTCTGTTCGGGTTACATGGTCGAACGTGATCCTCAGGTAATGGCGTTGAAACAGGCTGTCGCCATCATGAGTTCAAGGACTTTCGGAGAGCGATGGGCTGAAGCATTGTTGGAAGCGAGGTACTCGCAAAAATATGGACTTCGTCGCACGTCCAACCAAGCATATGATTTGCTCGAGCACGGTGGCAAACGAGCAGAAAGCAAGTTCTCGCGTCTTTTCCTTCCGCTGCCTGAGGTGGACGACGATCTCAAATTGCCGTTGAATCAGGGCTCAACCAAATCTTATGCTTCATTGGGCGGTTCTTGGACGGCCAATTTCCAGAAACTTCACCCCAAGGAGTTTGATATCTTGTACTACGGATTGGTTTTGGACGAAGGAATCTTGATCCATCGGGCCGCAGTGGAAGACTTGCATTTGTCCAATCAACACCGCAACAACACGGAAATCAAACAATTTCACATCGATCAGGACTCGCTCCAAGGGCACAGCGCTCATCGAATTGAGATGCTCAGTTGGAGTGAAGTGTACACCATTGTCAGCGGCTGAACAAGGGCTGCTTCGGGCTTCATTCTTGGGATTGAGCGGCGTCCTTTGCCTCCTCGGCAATTTCTTCCATTTCGGCGTCAGAGATGCGCAAGACGCTCTGGAAAGAACGCAGTTCTTCCATTTCCTCTTCGGTGATGATGCCGTCTTCCCACGCTTCACGGTAAGCATCCAGCAGGAAGTCTCGGTAGGCTTCAGGGTTGAGGAGAACGTCGCGGATGAGGCCATGATCAGGCTCTCCGGCACCGCTGAGGTCCATCATGACCATGGAACGGCGGAGGTCCTTCACGACCATGTCTTTCAGGCCGTGACCGATCCACACCAATCCAGCGGCCGTCACTGTGGCGGCAAACCATCGCATCGTGTCCGGATCGACCAAATCACCAGGACTGAACATGTGGAAGAAACCCAGCAGCACCATGGCTGCACCGCACATGACCTCAATCCAATCGTTGATGTCGGCTTCATCCTCGAAGATGGCCAAGCGTTCGTCCACGGCCTCGGCTTCGGGTGTGCTCATGCCATGTGAGCGGTGGAGGGAGCGTTTGAGCATGTCGCTGTCGAGGCACAGTCCTTTTGTCCTCTCGTCATGGTAGTCTCCCCATGGAACTCGATGCCGACCGCATCGAGGACTTGCCCCTCCCTGAGGCCGCGCGGACTTTCCTTCGAACCTCGTGGGGCATCGAGCGTTTGCACCCGCCACAAGCCGAAGCCCTGCCTGCGGTCTTTTCTCAACGCAACACCATCGTGGCCATCCCCACTGCAAGCGGAAAATCACTGGTGGCTTACTTGGGTATCCTCCACCGTTTGCTGGTGACTCATCCCGGCAGCCGTGCCGTCTACATCGTTCCGCTGAAGGCCTTGGCAAGCGAGAAGCACATTGAACTGGTCGAACTTGCAGAAGCGGTCGGATTGACGGTTGGTCTCGGCATCGGCGAAGCAACAGGTGAACGTCGGCTCATCGACGAATGCGACATTTTGGTCTGCACCTCTGAAAAACTCGATTCGTTGATGCGCACCAAACCCGACAGGATGGCCAACGTCAGCGTCATCGTGGCCGATGAGTTCCACCTGTTGAACGACACCAGCCGCGGCCCAACTCTGGAAATCAACCTGACCCGCCTTCGCCACCTGCGCCCAGAGGCACAAATCATCGCATTGTCGGCCACCGTCGGCAACGCTCCTGACCTGGCCGCCTGGCTGAACGCAGCCCTGATCACCTCAAATTGGCGGCCGGTTGCTTTGGAGTACAGCACCTTGTTCGACCTTCACTTGGAGCCAAGGAAGATCCAGACGAATGCCATCGATGACAACGGATTGCGTGCGCCACGGAAGTTGGAAGGTCCCGCGTCGCACCCCACCTGGGCGGTGCTCAACGACGTTACCGACCAACACGGGCAGGTCCTCATTTTCGTTGCGACGCGACGCTCTGCCGTGTCCGAAGCCAAGCGTCTTTCCGAGCGCTTTCGTCGACGCTTGTCAAAGGAGGACCCCGATCGTCTGGAACGCTTGGCGTCGGTGGCCTCCTCATTGGAGGGTGCGGATCAAACCACGCTGGGTGAAACGCTTCGCACATGCGTCTCTGGGGGCGTGGCGTTCCACCACGCTGGCCTGACCCACGGGCAACGGGGCGCGATTGAGGCAGCCTTCAAGCAAGGAGATTTGGCGGGAATCGTGGCCACGCCGACGCTTGCCGCGGGGGTCAATCTTCCCGCTCGGCGCGTGTTGGTGCGGGACGTCAAACGCTTCGATGACGGCGCCAGCCGGCCCATGCCGGTTATGGAAGTCCGGCAAATGCTCGGTCGGGCTGGACGGCCGCGCTACGATGATTTTGGCGAGGCTTGGGTCCTTTGCAAGGGCACGGACGGCTGGGAGGTGGCCGACCGCATTGCGGATCATTACTTCCATGGGCCTGTGGAAGACGTTACCTCAAAACTGGCGAATGAAGCTGCATTGCGGATTCACGTGCTTTCGGCGGTTGCGGCAGGTCGGCTTGAACACCGCGGCGACATCGAGGCTTTTTTCTCGAAGACCTTCCTTGCCACGCAGTGGCCCTCCGGCGAACTCCTTGAGCGTCTTGGCGCCATCCTCGATTGGTTGGTGGACGAGCGCTTCCTGCGGCGTCTCGACCCAGATCCAGGGTACATCCCGGCCACCGAGGACGTCGAGGAGGAGGTATGGGACGATGACGTGCCTGTGTGGGCAGCGCCTGCGCATGGTCGAGATGACCTGCTTTGGGAAGGCGTGTCGACGTCTGAACGCACCATCACCACGAAGCGGGATACTCCCGCGTCCTTCGGCTTCACCTCAGCATCTTCACTGGGACAAGCCACCGTCACGCTCACCCATGTGCGGGATCCTGCGACAAGGTACGAAGCAACCCCGATGGGGGAAGCGGTGACACGTCTCTACCTTGACCCTGCATCGGCTTCTGTGTTGCGTACCGGGCTGCGGCGTGCCGTCCGTCGTTTGGTCCGAGATGACGCCCCAGTGACGGTGTTCAGTTTGCTGCATTTGGCTGCATCAACCAATGATTTCGCGCGTTTGTGGCTCAAAAGCAAGGACATGGATCGAGACTCCGATCTGTGGAAGAAGTACGCGCATGTCACCGATGAGGTGTTGGTGGACGAGCCTTTCCAAGAACGCGATCTGTCGACCGTCAAGTCTGCCTGGCTTCTCGAATCATGGATTGACGAGAAGACGCTTCGACAGATCGAATCGGTGCACGATGTTGCTCCAGGTGACCTGCATCACAGGACAGACCTGATGGCTTGGCTTCTTGCGGCCAGCGAGGCGGTGTTGGCCACGGACGACGTCTTCCACGACGACCACGCCTCGGCCTTGCACGCCTTGTCCACCCTCATCGATGAATCACGTCACCGCGTAAGGCACGGTTGCCGTGCAGACCTGCTCCGCTTGGTAAAAGTCCGCCATGTGGGGCGTCTACGCGCTCGTCGCCTTGCGGAGGTGGGAATTCGCACGCCTGAGGATCTCATCAACATCTCGTCAAAACTTCGTGCTGATGTGGAAGCATGGCGTGGCTGGGGACCGGTCCTAGTTCAGCGCATGATGGACGACGCTGCTCGATTTGCCGCAGCCTCACGTCCTGCACGTAGAACGCGACGTGACGATGAGCCCTTGCCCGGCGAGCGCACGTCGGAGCGTTGATGAGCATTCCATCCTCCCTTTGCGCATGGAACATGCCTGCTTGGCTTGGGAGGGCGCTGAGGTGGACGACCCGCGCGCCCTCGCGATGGCCGTCGATGCGTTGGACGTCGATGGGACCTTGGTGATCCTCGCGAACGATGTTCTAGTCTCTGAGCGCCATTTGGCCGCAGCAGTGGGGATGGCACATCGGCGATGGGAACGCGGTCGCGCCGTTGGACGCACGCTCGGCGCCGAACTCATGCGTTGCCTTGCTGGCAGCCATCACATCGGTGAAGCCATCCGCGCCGTTGGTCTTCAGCCCGGGTCAGGCAAGGGGTGGTTGGTAGGGTTGGGCGTCGAGCAGCGTGATGTCGAGGCTTTGCTCCCCAGCCTTGGATTCACCGCATGCGCCCCCCACCCGATGACCGACGAAGGGCGGGCTCGGCTTGGACTCCCCGAGACGGGCGATCTCGAACGGCTGGCTTTGGGCTTGGTCGCTGAAGCCGACCTCCTTGCGTAACACGAGGGTTAAACACCGTCCTACGCGCTGGGTTGACCATGGTCATGGATACCACGAGGTCAACAGGGCGATGGCTCAGCGCTGAACGCGCGACGAAAATGTTTGATCGTTTGACCGGTCTTGGGGCTACGTACGTGGAACTTCGTGCCATGTCGTGCGACTCAAACACCGTCCGCCTGCGAGACGGTTCCATGGATGCCGCTGTTCCTGCGCAGGACCTTGGCGTGACCCTTCGTGTGCTTGCGGACGGAGCTTGGGGCGTTCATTCCACAACGGATCTCGATTCCGTGTATGCACAAGGCGAGGAAACCCTCCGCGTTGCGCGTGCCGTTGCCGCACGACGTGCCGCAGGAGAGCCCATGGTTGAGCTTGCCGAGGTCCCGGTGATCACCGATGAGGTGGTTTGGGCGCCGAAAGGGGACGTCCGTGACCTCGACCTCGATGCTCGTCTCGATGCCATGAAGGCCGTAGAAGCAGAAGGCAAAGACGACGAACGCATTGCGTCCGTCGTGACCGGATGGAGCGATGAACATCTGAGGACCGAAGTGTTGAGCAGTGAAGGCATGGATCGCTCATGGAGCCTGCAGCGCGCCTTGCTTCATTGCACGGTGACCGCCCGCGAGGGTGACCGCGTCGCTTCCTATAGAACACGTCACGGCGGAGAGGGTGGCGCCGATACCATCCTGCATGCAGACCTCGGTGCCCTCGGTCGACGCGGAAAAGAAGCCGCGCTGCGCCAACTCACCGCCGGAGCCGCTCCCTCTGGCAAGTTGCCGTTGATCGCCGACCCTGACCTGACGGGCGTCTACATTCACGAGGCCCTCGGTCACCCATGCGAAGCCGACCTTGTGGCGGCAGGAGATTCGTGCCTTGAGGGACGCCTCGGAACGAAAATCGGCTCTGATATCGTGACCGTGGTGGATGACCCAACCCTACGTGGTGGCTACGGCGCATATCCTGTGGATGACGAAGGCGTGGACGCTCGAGAGAAGATGCTCATCCGAAACGGCGTGCTCACCGAATACCTCAATCACAGGGAAACGGCAGGCCGATTCGACCTCGAACCGAACGCCGGCGCCCGAGCACAAGACGGTCTTCACCACCCACTGGTGCGGATGTCCAACACCGTGATTCAGGGCGGCTCTCATCGCGACCTTGATGCCTTGGTGGAGGACGTTGAATATGGCGTGTTTGCATGCGGCACCCGCGGGGGACAAGTTGACACGGGCCGCGGCTCATTCCAGTTCGCCGCACAAGAAGCTTGGTTGATCGAAGGCGGAGAATTGACACAACCCCTTCGCGACGTAAGCGTTTCAGGCATGACGCTTGAAATCCTCAACGACGTCGATGGACTCGCAAAAGAGGGCGGCTTGGCTTCGCCTGGGTTCTGCGGCAAAGGCCAGACCGTTCCTGTTGGAGACGGTGGGCCATACATGCGCATCTCGACGGCTTTGGTGGGGTGATCGCGTGCTGCCGGATGGGGCCGTTGAACGGGTTCAGGAGGTCTGCGCCGCCATCGGTCAAGCCTGTGAGGCTGTCGGTTTGGCCCAATGGGACGTCATGGGTGAGCAATCCTACGGATTGAACCTCAACCTCGAAGCCGGCCGCATCACGATGGTAGGGGCAGGAGGTGAAGGCGGGTTTGGAGTCCGTGTTGTTGACGACGGCCGTTACGGCTTTGCTCGGTTGGTTGATCCTTCCGGTGCTGAGCGGGCGGTTAAGCAAGCCGTGTCGATCATGAACAAGTCGCCACGTGTTGAAGGATTCGAACTCCCCTCACCGGCTGAAACCTCTGCCCTGCCCCCGACCTTTCATCCGGATGTGGCACACCTGGTCGCGGAAGACCTGATGGATCGGGCCGATGCCATGCTGGCCCACGTGGCCTCAACGTCGCCAAACGCTGTGGTCACCGGAGGTGGTCTTGGTGCCTCTGCGACCGCCGGTGCTTTCCTCTCGAGTGAAGGCATTGAGCGTGCATCTTCCTCAACCTCGATGGGTGCAGGGGTTCAGGTCACCATCGACATGGACGGTCAGTTGACCAGCGGATGGGAGGGGGCCTCCTCAGACGATTTGCTGCCCGAGGTCCCTGACTGTGTTGACCTTGCGGTGAAGTGGGCGGAGTGCACGCGAAACCCCATCGACGTCGAACCCGTAAAGGGGACCCAAGACGTGGTGTTGAGCGAAGGCGCATTCGGCTCCTTGTTCGGCATGATCGTTGGCTCCGCCATCAACGGACCCCGCCTTGCCCGCAAGGAATCGCTGTGGTCCGACCGTCTCGGGAAACAGGTGATGGCCGGTCATTTGTCCTTGGTGGACGATGGACGTCTTCTTGGGGGAGCGCGGACGTCATCCATCGATGGTGACGGTGTACCAACGTCCACCCGAACCCTGGTTGAATCTGGACGCCTCGCCCAAGTCAACTGGTCTGTTCGGGATGCTGCGAAAGCGGTCGCTGACGGACAAGTCGAACATGCAGAGAGCACAGGTTCGGCCACCAGGTCCATCGAAGGACCTCCTGGCACTGGGACACGCGACCTTGTTTTGACCTCATCCAATCGTCGGCCAGCACCTGAGGAACTCGTGGCACAGATGGACGACGGATGGGTGGTGCACAGCATCATGGGCGCCCATACGGCAAATCCGACAAGCGGCGACTTTTCGGTCACGACCTCAAGCGTGCTCCGCGTGGTGGACGGAGAGGTGCAGGGCGCTATCCGTCAAGCCGGAGTCACGGGGAACCTCGCTGAGGCTTTGTCGGGCACGGTTATCCTTGGGCGTCCCAACCAACGTGACGGTCGCACCGGCCGTCATCTCCACCTTGCGGACGTGCTTCTGAGCGGCACCATCGGTGTGAATCCCGCCTGAAGCTGGCGCTTCCGCGTTCGGGAGGGTTCAAAGGCCCTCGACTTTGCTTGTCTTCTCCGAGGAGGTGAAGGGAGTGTTCAGTCTCAACCAATCCACACGAAAACCCGCCGCCAGTCCACCGTGCTGGCTCGAAGAGAGAACCATGCAGGTGGAGGGACTCGCATGAGCGACCATCCATACGGGGATCATGTTGCCCTGGTGCTCGAATCATGTCCAGACGCGTCTGAGGAAGACGTTGTGAAGGCGTTCAAGCAGTACGAAGAGGAATTCTTCATCCCGCCCCAAGACGCCATGCACTCCATCATCCGCAAGCTCCAGGTGAGCAGCACACCAACAAGCACGGGCCGAGCGCCGTCAGGGGGAAGCGCGCGGACCGCCAAGCCGATGCGCAAAGTCGAGCGTCTCGAGGAACTGACCGGTGAGGATCAAAACGTGGAAATCACGGTTCAACTTGTGTCACACAACGTACGTGAACAAACCGTTCGTGGTGAAGAGCGCACCATCGCCTTCGGCCTGCTTGAAGATCAGCCCTATGATTCCAGCACGCCCTCCACTCGTTGGGAATACAAGGACTGGGCACCTAAATCTGAGCTGAGAGCAGGAAGCATCGTCCGCCTTGAGGGCGCGTCCGTCAACGAATATCAGGGCCGACGCTCCATCAACGTGAACCGCTCGACACGCGTGGTGGTGCTCGAAGAAGGGACGGCTCCAGTGGTGGCTCCTGGTGAGCCCCTGAGCATCGCTGACTTGCCAAAGGAGGGGAACGTCTGCGTGGTCGCTCGTGTTTTGGGTATCCGTCCGGATGTGATCCACCGTCGAGACGGGACGGGGAGCATCGATGTGGTACGCGGTCGTTTAGCCGACGACACCGGGTCAATTGGTTTCCTCTCCTGGGAGCCTCTCGACCTTGAGGTGGGCCAGCTTGTGAAGATTGACGGCGCCAACGTTCGCACGTTCCGTGATACGCCCGAACTGAACTTTGGTCGAACGACCACCGTGGAGGCCTATCACGACGCGGCGTTTGCATCCACCGAGGACCTCGAGGCCGCTGCTGCTGCGACCATCGCCGATCTCCGTGACGGAGCTCGCGATGTCCGCTGTGTGGTGGAAATTCACGAATGGCAGCGCCGTACCTTCACCCGTGACGGTGAGGAACGGCACTTGTGGTCCGGCCAGGTGGCAGATCCAAGTGGGCGTTGCCGGATGAGTGCGTGGGACGAGTTGCCCATCGATGAATCGAGTCTGCCGGTGACCGTTCGCCTCACGGGCGTCCGTGTTCGGGCATGGCAGGGTGTTCCCGACATCACCGTGGACAGCGCCGACCAAGTGGAGGTCCTTGACGGTCCACCGTGGGAAGAACGCATTGATTTCGCTACCCACTCTGTTGAGGTGGAGTTTGACGAACTTGCTGAGGGCGGAGGTCGAGTAGGCGTGTCCACCACAGGGCTCATCGTCAGCGTCCGCGATGATTCGGGCCTCATTCTACGCTGTCCAGAATGCCGCCGCGTCTTGCGTGATGGGGCTTGCCAAGATCACGGTCCACAAGACGGACAAGAGGACGTTCGTCTGCGCCTTGTGATGCAAGGAGAGGGGTCCACCATCTCGGTGTTCCTCGGTAAAGACCCGGCGTTGGCCCTGCTTGACATGGACTTGGAGGCCCTGCGCGCTGCCATCGCAGAGCATGGCGCCATGGCGTGGGTGCAAACCCTTCGCGCACGGTTCTTGGGGCGCAGCGCAACGGTTCGTGGGCGACTTCTTGTCGATGAGCGAAGCTCGATGTTCATGGCTGAAGCCCTTGAGCCAATCGATGAGGACGGTGCCATGATGGCCACTGAAGCGCGTGCACATTGGGAGGTGGCCTGATGGAACCAAGCAGGAACATTCGCAGGCAGCCTGCTTGGCACGTGTTTGCTTCAGAATTTGGTGAAGCGACGCTCAATGAGAAGGGATCCGGCGAGTACGATCCTTCCTTTGTCATCACGCGCTTGGGAGCGAAGATCAACCGCTGCTTGGTGGCAGGGCTGTTGGAGCGGGTCGAAGCAAGGGAAACCTCCTCTGGACAGACCATGTATCAGGGACAGCTTCGCGACCCCTCAGGGCTGATGTACTTCAGCGTCGGCGATTACGACCCCGAAAGTGCGCGCGAGTCGATCCTTGGATTGAGTCGAGCCCTCGAGGAGGGTGAGACCATGCATGTCATGATGGTCGCGAAGGCACGTTGGTACCAAACCGATGAAGGGGCCATTTACACCAGCTTGCGGCCAGAGGAAGTCGTCCGCATCGATCCATCGCGCTATTCTGCATGGTTGGCGCGTACGGCCAACGCCACACTTGCTCGACTGGCGGCCTACGAACGTGCGCAGCCTGTGGTCAGCGAAGGCCCGGCGGCAATGAAGCAAGCCGGCATCCCGGGACACCTGGTGCCCGGTCTTTCGCTCGCTTTGCCGCATTACGACGGCGCTTCTGTGGAACAATACCGCCTTCACGTTCTTCAGGCGCTGGACATTGCCGAGGGGCGCATGGACGCGGTCAGGACCGAACCTGCCAAACTGCCGGTGCATGGCGACGGGGAGGCCGAAGGTGAAGCCTCCTCTGCAGGCGGTTCCGATGATGCCAACGACGTGATGAAGCAACTCATCGCGACCTTGGACCAAGGTCAAGGTGTCGACTATGAGACCCTCATCCGCAACATGGGCGCACGCGGCTTTGATGCGGGACTTGCCGATACCACATTGGATGCCCTTTTTGATGAAGGCTCCATCCTTGAGCCAAACTTTGGCTGGTACCGTTTGGTGGAGTGACGGCCATCACATTCAAGGTCCGCTGGTGGATGTGGATTCGTTCACATGCCGAGCATGGACTTCTTCATCCGCCCCGCCACCGCGAAAACCAGCGCTGACTGGATTCGCTTTCAAAATGCGGACATCTCCGTGCGTATCGCCCGACGCATCACCCGGACCGTGGTTCGGGGCGGTGAAGGTGATGACCTTCACGACGAGGGCGCAGAAAGCGCGGTCTACACGGTGCGTGGGATCATGACCATCGACCTCTACAAGCAAGTCATCGAGATGTTCCGTGGCGGCCAACCCTACATCCATGACCCCTTTGAGGAGCGTGACGTCAAGGTCGTCTTCGGGTCCCTGAGCTACGACGGCACAAGCGAGGAGTTCTCCTTCGAACTCTTCGAAGACAAGGATTGAGGTGAGGTCATGCGCCGTATCGAGGAGAGTCGAGAAATCCTCTACGTCATTCGTGCGGTCGACGTGATGATGTCCTCAGGTGTCGGTTTGGAGGCAGCGATGCACACCATCGGCCGTGGCGGTTACGGTGTCATTTCCGAGGATTTTGCCACCGTTCTCAAGCGACTTCAGAGCGGAAAATCCCCTGGTCTTGAGAAGGAACTGAAGAAATTGATGACCACCTGTGAGACCGACGGCTACCGTCGCTTGCTGAACACGCTTTACAACAACCTCACGCAAAACACGGACGTCATTGAGTCGCTCAAGAAACTCGGCAGCCGCATGGAGGAGGAGCGTTCCGAGGCCGTCAAGGAGTACATCGAAGGGTTGGGTGGATTGCCTGAAACCATGCTGTCGGTCGGGATGCTCTCCCCGATTTTGATCGCAGTGCTCGCCCTCGCCCCCCAAATTGTGCCGAAGGACCTTCAGGGCATGCTTGGGTTGAGCGGGCTGATTCCACTCTTGCCCGTTATCACCGTGGGTGGGTTGGGCGCGACGGTATTGATCATGGCCTTCATTGGTCGCAAAGCGCACACGACCGACCCAGGATTGTGAGGTGATCAAATGCTGTGGCGCCTTGTGGAATCCTTCAACGACAACCTTCCGTTGTTGTTGCTTATCGCTATTGGATTCGCCTTTGCTGCAGGCGGACTACCGCCCATGATGGAACGTCGTCGTCGTCGTTCCATTGAAGGCGCGCTTCCGGGTTTCCTCGAAGCGCTAAGCGACGGTGTGGGCGCAGGTCTGGGTTTGCAGGAAGTGATGTCGGATCAGAGCAAAAACCAACCCGGTACTTTCGGAACTCTGCTGCGCGAATCGCTCTCAAAGAGTCACGTCACCAGTTTCGATGCGGCACTGGCCTCTTTTGCCACCAGCACCCGCTCGTCCCAAGTCCAGCGCGTCATTCAGCTCATCCAAACTGCCGTGGAACAGAACTCTCCGCTCCAATCCGTGCTCTATGATCTGGCGAACGATTACCAGCGCCTCAATGACCTGATCGACAAGCGTGAGAAGGACCTCTCCGGTTTGGTCATGACCATTGTCCTGTTCATCTGCATTGGACTTCCGGGTTTGCTGGCGGTGCTTATCGGTCTGTTTGCTCCACCAAGCGCAGGGTACCAAATCGACAACATCACGTCTGTTTTCTCGGTCTTCTTCGGCGCTGCAAGCGCTGTCGCTGTGGCCATTTGTGGCCGTATGCTTGGGCGCATGCGAGCCATGATGTGGTGGATTCCATTTTGGACAATGACGTCCATGACCCTGTTCAGCGGGGCGTTGTTGGTGATTGGAGGTTGAACCATGTCGGACATTTTGGCGCAATACGGTCGTGTGACGATCTACAACGAACCCAACCATCCCTCGCCCATTTACCACGTTGAGGGCAACATCGAGGCGAACCCCTACGGTGATCTTGCTGCCTTGCTCGAGGACGACTCGCTGGAAGAAGTGATGTACAACGGAGGAACACAGTGCGTGAAGGTCGCCCATCGCGACCACGGCATGTGCCGAACCAACGTATGGATCGACGATGCCGACGGCCTCCAAATCGCCACCAACATCGCATCGTTCACCAACGTGCCACTGGGTGACGGCCCGGGCATGGTGCCCATCTTCGACGGTCGTCTGCCCGACGGTTCCCGTGTCAATGGGACCATTCCGCCGGTTTCACCAGACGGCCCAACGCTGACCATCCGGAAATTCAAGGAAGACCCGCTGACGATGATCGATCTCATCAATTTCGGAACGGTGAACCTTCGTCTCGCGGCCATGATGTGGGTTTGGATTGAGGGATTGGACGCACGACCCGCGAACTTCGTTATTGCCGGTGGAACAGGCTCAGGTAAGACGACGACCCTGAACTGCCTCGGCATGTACATCCCATGGCATCGCCGCCTTTTGACCGTCGAAGACACCGCTGAATTGCAGGTCTACCACGACCACTGGCTGCGCATGGAAACCCGTCGTGAGCGACCGGACGGTACCCCTGAGGTTGACATGAACGACTGTCTGAAATCCAGCCTCCGCATGCGTCCTGACCGCATCATCGTGGGTGAAGTGCGTGGTTCTGAAGCCGCAACCCTGCTGACGGCCATGAACACGGGCCACGACGGTTCCTTCGGTAGCCTTCACGCCAACACGGCACAGGAAACCGTAACGAGGATGATCAATCCGCCAATGAGCGTGCCTCCAATCATGCTGACTGGACTGGACCTCATCATCATTCAAGCGCGATTGCACGTTCATGGCCGAACCGCGAGGAAGATCACCGAAGTCGCAGAAGTGGCCGGCATGGAGGGTGACAAGCCACGTCTCAACGCAATTTGGAAGTACGATGCTGCTCGCGATGAAATCGTCGAAACGGGCATTCCATCGCAGTTCCGTGAGCGCATCTGCAATGCGGCCGGCGTGACACCAGAAGTGTTTGAGGAGCATGTCCAGCAACGTATGGCCATCCTCGCTGACCTTCAGCGTCGCGACATCCGCGACATCCAGACGGTGACCTCGATCATCCAGAACTTCTACGCGACCCGCTGATCAGCGGTCTTCCAGAAGACGGGCCAGCACGTCATCCGCGCGATCGACCATCGATCGCGCAGCGTCCACACGTCGGTGCCGGCCGTCACGCTCAACGGGGGCTTCATGAAGCGCGGGGGACGCTTTGCCTACGGGTGAACTTCGGAAACTCGCGGCAAGTTGCTGCAACTCGTCAACAATTTCCTCGATTCGATCGTCAGAGAGCATCATACCCGGCGCGAGGCGAGGGATTTCTGAAGGCGAAATCAGGCCCAACTCCGCTGCCAGCACCCCAGCACAGGCCATGACACGCGGGCGAAGTTCCGGTGTGTTGACTTCCAAACCTCGGCGTTCCAGGTAGGTGAGGATCAACGCCTCGTGGGCTGGCTCAATGCGACCATCAGCGTCATCGAGAACCGCTGATATCAGGTCCTCAAATCCAGGCAGGCCTCGTTCCAGCCGCTCCAAGGTTCGTCGCTTGACAAGGTCCATGTGGACGCTGCCATGGAAGAGCACCCGCAAAGCACGTTGCCGTCTCGCCGCGACAGGATCCATGGATGCACGTTCAGCCATCAAGTCAACATGGAGATCATACAAGGCGTGAACCCGCCCTGACACGGCGGTTTCTGAGATGTCGACGCCCAAGCCTTTGGCCGCTCTGAGGTATGCGCTCCTCGCCTCCGGGGTGTCGCCTTCGGCCGTGGCTTCCTCCACGGCTTCGATCAGGCGTGGCCGGAGGGATTCAAACCCGCGAAGTGCTTCTCGTGCACGCCACGTCGTCGGACGCCCCCTCTGAGCTTCTTCTTCGGCCCTTCTGCGCCTGTCAACGGTCTGCAAGCGGTGGCGTATTGCGTCGCGAACGTGTGCCCGACCGGTGTCGAACCCCTCGCGAGTGAGGGCATCAAGAAAGGCCTCAACATCAGCGCTGTCGCTGACTTTTCCAATGCTGAGGAAATGCCGGCAGGCAGCTTCTATCTCCGCTTCGCGCCGCTCAAGATCTTCGATATCGGCCATGGCGTCCAATGGAAGTTCACCCGGGTCGTATGTGGGGACATCCGTGCCCTCCTCCATGTCCAAATCAAGGCCATCGGAAGGTGGAGCACGTGATCGAAGCGCCGCATCCAATTCTGCCGAAACGTCGCCTCGGGTGACGTCGACGCCAGATGCTTGCAGAGCTTCACGCATTTCGGCTTCCTCTTCTGCCGTCCACCCTGTTGGGTGGGCTTCAGTGAAGGCTTCCACGGCTTCATCCATTCCTTCGGAGGCAGGGGCAGCGGGCGGTTCAATTTCAGTGCCGGGTTCAACAGCCGTGTTGTCGGGAACGGGGATGGTCAGGCTTCGTCCACCGTCTCTGCGAAGCGAGCGTTTGATCGGGCCCCACGCGCCACGCTGCATTTCAAGCACGCCGGCAATGCGGGCCTGTAGGGTTTGTTTGGTGCCTGAAACGGGAAGTTCGAGGGCCTTGGCCAAGGCGTGTAAATCCTCCTTCGTGCGTTCGTTAAGTGAATCCACATTGAGCGCCTTAGCGTCATGATTGAGGTGGAGGTAGAGGCGCTGGCGGCGGGCACGGATGGACCCCGTTTTCTTGATGCCAAAGGCGCCGAGGATGTCGCCGAGTTCGTTGTTCTTGAGTTGGGCGATGCCGTCCTCAGAAAGATCCCACTCATCGAGCACAAGTTCGCTGATGAGGCGGGCTCGGAGCAAATCCACGCCGCCTGAGCGAGGTACGTCGTAGGCTGCAGCAATTGAACGCAGGTCGTCCAATTTTGCTCGGAAGAGCTCCTCCAGCATCACCTGCGGCGTGGTCATCGTCTCAACCTGAGTGGTTTGCGGTCACGTCGGTATATGGGCGTTCGCCCCACACATGGGGTGGAACATGCCGATGCGCGACCGTTTCTGTTCAGCCGTCGTCCTCAAGATGCATCATGGCACCATGTGCTTCGGTGTATGAGGCCTCGAATTCCCCCATGAACTGAGCTCCTTTCACCAAAGCAGCGTGCTCGCTGGTCATGGCTTGCAGCACCTCGGACCATTCCTCGAGCGCTCGCACCATGCCCGTGTGGGTGTGCTCAGTGGGGAACACGCGCTCGCTGGACGCACTGCCTCGACCGTTTGCACCAAGGGTTTCGATGATGATCTCCACGCGGTGTCCTTTCGTCTTCAAGGAGGCTTCTGGGTCCAGCATGGATTCAATGGTGTGCTCGTCCTCAACTCTTGCTGCTTCCATCAGCAAGGTGGCCGGGCGGCGTCGCTCGACGTGGATGCCCGTTATCGGACGAAGCGCTTCCGGGACGGCGACCATCATCGCTCGTTCGATGCGATGAGCAAGCAGAGCGCCGGCATCGCTGATGGGTTTCAGTTGCTCGTTTGGAAAGCCTGAACGGCCGATGAGCAAGGTCAGCCCCCCAAGGGGTGGTGGCACAAAGCGAGGACGCGTCGGGTCGTCGCGATGCAAACCAAGCGTATGCCGTCGAGGGGGGCGTCCAGGGAGGCTCCTGTGAAGGGAGCGCGGGATGACGTACCCTTCGAGGGTACCGCGTTGGCGCGCGGCCTCGTACCACGCGGTTCGCTCGGTTCCGTTCATTTCGTCCCACGTGTCGTTTAGCGTGCGTGGATCGACCAGCATGAGATCAGGACGGAGTCGCGTCAACTGCCGGTGCAAGAGAGGATGATCACATCCAATGCATGCTTCGTGATGCAGCATTTCGGGCTTGTCGTCGGAGACCATCACCCAGGTCGGTTCACGCCGCTGGAGGCATGCAGCGATGGTCAAGCCGTTTTGATCGATGTCGCCCCACATCTGGGCGGACGCCACGAGCAGGTCGACGTGCCCGTCACGGAGCAAACTGATGGCGTCGTGAAGGCTCGGAGCCTGCTTGAGGGCGAATGTGGGTCGGTTGGCTTGGCCAAGCACGCCCGAGGCGTGTGCCGAGGCACGATCGTCGTCGTCTGGAGGAAGGGCGACCACAAGCCGCTCCATCTCCGCCTCCATCACGCTCCCTCGACGTGCTGAGGGCGCTCGACACCCGTTAAGAAGCCCTCCCTCGTCTACGAACACATGACCGGTCTCAGTTCAGGGCAGGTCGAGCGACTTTCGCGTCTGAAGGACGAGGTTGATGCGGGACTGGAATCCTTGCTCGACGACGCTGAAACGGCAGGCGGAGGACAAGTCGTCGCCATGGCTCGACACGTGCTGATGAGTGGAGGAAAACGACTTCGCCCGGTCCTGTTCATGCTCTCCTACGACGCCGCAGGCGGTGTGGATCGCGATCACGTGATGCCGCTTGCTCTGGCGTTCGAACTCATCCACACTGCAACCCTGGTTCATGACGACATGAACGACGATGCCGACGAACGAAGGGGACGGCGAACCTTGCACCTTCAGGCCGGGCCGGAGAAAGCACTCATCGCTGGTGATTGGCTCTTTGTGCAGGGTTTTGGCCTTGGAGGGCGTTATCCTGAACGTGTGGTTCGTCTGATGGCGGACTGTTGTGCGGACATTGCCGTGTCCGAGTTCAAACAACTTGACCACGTGGATGACCTGACCACCTCACCAGAAGATTACCTCGACATCGTCCGAGGCAAAACCGCTGGCCCCTTCGCCGCCGGCTGCCAATCAGCNGCTTTGTTGGCCGGTTGCACTGAAGAACAAGCCATGCATTTCCGCGTNTTTGGAGAAGAATTGGGCATCGCCTTCCAACTCGTGGACGACCTGCTCGATTTGCGNGGTTCCCCCGACATGGGGAAGCCCCGAGGTGTGGATGTGGCGGAAGGCAAGATGACCCTCCCNCTCATCCATGCGTTGACCCTCTCCCACGGCAAAGATCGAGCTACGCTGGCCGAGCTTCTTGCGTCGTTCAGCGAGGACCGTTGGGACGAACTGATGGCCATCCTCGAACGTTCAGATTCCCTGCATTACGTGGAAATTCTCGTCGGTTTGCACCTCGAGCGTGCGGCCAATGCGCTCCGTGAAGGAGGCTCAGGTCCTGCTATCGATCTGATGATTGGCATGCTGGACGAAATCGGCTCGAGGACGAGGTGAGACCATGTCGCGCGCGGAACAGTGGACCTTTGACGTGGCTCGTCATACGTGAGGTGTATCTTTTGGAATCATACGACCATCAACTCATCGTCATTGGAGGCGGTCCTGCGGGCAGCACCGTTGCGAGGTATGCCGCAGAAGGCGGTGTTGACGTCCTCGTTGTTGACCGACGCGATCCTATCGGTTCGCCCTTGCAATGCGGCGAACTTGTTCCTTCAAACGATGAGATGCGCCGTCTTTGTCCCGATGTCCCAGAGATGGATGACCTGTTCAAAACCCCGCCACATGCCATCTCTCGCCACTCGACGCAGATGCACCTGCTTCCACCGTCGGGTAAACCCCTGAAATTTGATTTCGATGGTTATGTCCTCAACCGTGTCGCACACGACGAGTTCTTGGTCGAGATGGCCAAAGAGGCCGGAGCCAACTACATGACCAGTTCTCGGGTCGATCGGGTTGTCGACCATACCGTACATTTGAGGGATGGAACGGAGCTTACTGCCCAGATCATCGTTGATGCAGGTGGGCACAATGGCCCAATTCGAAGCGAATATTGGGACGAGAAATCAGTCAAAATCCCGGTGAAGTTTGCCCTCATGGACGGCGATTTCGGAGATGCGGTCGAACTTCACTTCGGGTCCATGGCACCCGGTGGGTATGCGTGGATGTTCCCCAAAGGCCAGGGCGCCAACATTGGCTTGGGAATCCAAAAGAGCTTCAGCAAAGGCAAATCCTTGAACAAATTCACCGATGAGTTCCTCTCCAAGTATGACGGTGAAATCACATTTCATGGTGCGGGTTCGCTGCCGATGTCTGGCACGCTGAAACGCTTTGTGAAGGGCCATTACATGCTCGTCGGAGACTCTGCTGGCATGGTATTGCCTTCGAACGGCGCTGGAATCACCATCGCTATGATCGGTGGTCGAATCGCTGGACAGGTCATCTCTGAACACCTCAAAACGGGTCTTCCCTTGGAAGCGTATGAAACGCGATGGAAAAAACAGATGGGGAAGGTCATGGCGAACTCAAAGCGCTCGTTTAAGATTGGCAGCATGATGTTCCGGTTGCCCGATTGGATCCTCAACCTGATGTTCAATCCGCTGACAAAGGGAATCATTTGGAGAGCGGTCACGTGCCGTCGGATGTTCTGGCTTGTCTAGGCGCTGAATTCACCCTTGCGCGCAAGTGCTCCACCACGGAATGCGACCGGCCACGCTGGGTCTTTGAGTGGCCAATGGAGTGCAGTTTCCTTCCGTGTGGTTCAAGGCCCGTGCCTGCGACCTATGTGCATGCGCCGACGCGTGAGTGATGAGGAGGCCGTAAGCCCCGTCATCGCGACCGTGCTTCTTCTGGCCATCACCGTCTTGCTGACGAGCATGGTGTTCATCATGTTCCAAGGTGCTCTTTCAGTGACCGAAAAAACACCACCTCAGGCCTCGACCAGCGTCAAAGGGCTCGAAAACGGCTTCCATGTGGTTAGGCTGTCGAGCCTTGACCAAGCGCTCGATCCGGCGTCTGTGCGCTTCACGTTGTACAACGCCAGCAGCGGTCTAGAGGACCAAGGCTACCTGACGGACAACGACGTCTACGGAGTGGTTGGGGCTCCGGTCAGTTTCCACGACCGTGATGCCGGGTATTCGGTGACTCAGGGCGACTACCTTGTGATATCCTCTGAAGAACTCGGGGCAAGTGAAGGCGGGTGGCGGCTTCAGTTGTTGGATGAGCAAAGCAGCGTGCTGCTGTTTGATGTCCGGCTTCCTGCCATCGTGTCCTGATCATCCACCGATGTAGGACATCTCCACCTTGCCGGATGGCCGTTCTTTCTGTGCGCTTCGTCCCTCAGAATACGCGTCACCGCGGGATTCCCAAATGCTTCGCACGGCACGCTGCAGTTCTTGCTTCGAAGCGCCGGATTTGATGAGCGGCATCAGAGGTTTTCCTTCGTTGGAAAACAAACAGGTGTGCACGCTTCCATCTGCCGCCAACCGTGCGCGCGTGCAATCGCCGCAAAACGGGACGCTGACCGAATCAATCGTGCCGAATTCCCATCCTTGTGGTGTTTGCCAGCGCCTCGCCACTTCGCCGAAGGCGGTCGGGTCCAACGGCGTGACCTCGCCAAGTTGCTCTGCGATGATGCGACGCACGTTCTTGCTGGTCACCACCTCGTCCAACGCCCATTGATTGGTGGCACCAACGTCCATGAATTCGATGAAGCGAACGGGGACCTTGCGAGGTCCAAAGTGCTGCAACAAGGGGAGCAGTTCACCTTCGTTTACTCCCGATCGAACCACGCAGTTGACCTTCACGCCAAGGCCAACCTTGAGGGCCTTTTCGATCCCAAAAAGNGTGGCTTCAGGCCCATGCTTTACGTCCCCCATCGCGTTATAGACCGAAGGAGTGAGGGCGTCCACGGAGACCGTGACCCTGTCCAATCCGGCCTTGAGCAAACCTTCAGCATGCCGTTCAAGGATGACTCCGTTCGTGGTCAACGCCAAATCTGCTTCGGGGTGCACGTTCCGCAGCATGGTCACCAACACATCGAGGTCTCGACGAAGCAAGGGCTCCCCTCCGGTGATCCGAATCTTCTGAAGTCCAAGGTCCACGCATGCTTCTACCACGTCAGCAATGTGCTCGAACCGAAGGATGTCTTCCTTCGGCAAAAAGGCGTGATCGGATCCAAAATGCTCCCTCGGCATGCAATATGTGCATCGAAGGTTGCAGCGGTCCGTGACCGAAATCCGAAGGTCCCGCAGAGGGCGCCCACGCCGGTCGAGCGCCTCCATGTTGGGACCATCCCGCCGCGGGACTTAGGGCTACCTTTGCCTTCGACAAGCCTTCATGAGTCGGCACCTCGAGGGTAATTTGTGGAATCAGGTCGAGCACAAGGCCGGTCGGCGAGCGATGCCGGTCACGTGCCCGATGGCCTCGATGTGCTCAGCATCGCGCCTTTGAGCCAACCCGCGACCATCGAATGGGTCCTCCCTGCATCGAAGAGCCACGCCATTCGTTGGTTGCTAATGGGAGCTCTGAATCGTGCCTCGATGACCCTTCATGGCGTGGATGGGCTTGGCGAAGACGCGGAATCCATGCGCCGCGTGCTCGAACAGTTGGGCCTTCGCGTCTCGTCAAGCGATGATGCATGGGTTCTGTATCCCCCTGAGGCACTGTGCCGCCCTTCGTCGGTGCTTGACGTAGGGAATTCTGGAACAGCGCTTCGCCTTGTGGCCGCTGCCGCCTCTCACACCGGACACTCGGTCACGCTGGATGGAGATGCGAGTCTGCGACGTCGTGGTCTCGGAGATTTGAGCACGTTGTTGCTTCAACAAGGCGTGCAGGTGCGGGCGGAAGATCCGCATGGCCGGTTGCCGGTGGACCTTCACGGGCCATGGTCCGAGGACGCGCCCGCGCCCTCGTTGCGGCGCGACCGGTCTTCTCAACCCGCATCAGCACTCTTGCTTTCCAGCTCATTGCAATCCAATGGCCTCAACGTTCGGTTTGAAGGCGAACCGCGCAGTTCGCGTCATCTTGCGCTCTCGGCCAAGATCGCCGAGGCCTGCGGATGGCCCGGCCGGTTGGACCACGAAGGGATGCATCTGCCGTGTTGGGACGTCGTTGCCCCCACTGAGGTGAGTCTTCCAGGTGACGCGTCCATGGCCGCTTTCGCAATGCTTTGGGTGCGATCATCTGGTGGTTCGGTCCATCTCAAGCGCTGGCCTTCGGTGGAGGAAGCCCTCGGGTGTGAACTCTTGTTGGACCTGGCCTCAGACCTCGGCCTCGATTGGTCGGCTTCCGGGCACCTGCAGGCAACGGAGGCCACAGGAGAGCCTGTGGACGTCGATTTGTGCGACGCCAATGACCTGCTTCCTCCGCTTGCCGCTCTTTTGGCGCTCGGCCCAGGTGGGCGACTGCACGGCGCCCCTCATGCGGTGCACAAAGAATCCAATCGAATTCAGGGCATCATCGAGGTGCTCGCTTCCTTCGGCCTCAAAGCAGCACCTGCTGAAGACGGCGTGGTTGTGCCCGGAGGGCAACGCCCGTCTTCCCCGAACCGTCCTGTCGATGCCCGTGAGGATCACCGCCTGATGATGACCGCCACCTGCCTTGGAGCCACTGTCGGCGTCGATATCATCGGTTCGAGGCTGCATCGTGTTGCGGATCCACGCTTCCTTGAACGTCTTTCCAAGGCGGGTCTCTCAACTCAGGCGAGCATGCTGCCGCCCTGAATCAGCCTTCACGGCCGAAGTGCCGATCCAAAGCCCTCCGATCTAGTCTGAGGGCCGTTGGCCGACCGTGCACGCAGGCCCACGGGTTTGGGATGCGTCGCATGTCGTCGAGCAGCCGGCGCATTTCTGCCTTGGTCAATTCATGGTTGGCTTTGACGGCACCACGGCATGCGGTCATGAAGGCGAGATGGTCCCTCCTCCGCTCAACCGTCTCGAGCGGAGCACCGTCCTCATCGACGTCCTGCAGCAGATCCTGAAGGAAGGCTTTGGCATCGTCGCCCAACAGCCGAGGTGCGGCCACCATGTGCCAACCTGCCTCGAGTTCCTCAAGTTCGAACCCGACACTCGCCAAGCGTTCCCGTCCAGCCCGAACCCGTTCAATGGTTCGCGCGTCAAGGTCGAGCGGTACGGGAACCAAACGCCGCTGTCCCTCCCACAGGGCTTCGTCGTGACGCAACCGCTCGTATCGGATGCGTTCGTGAAGGGCGTGTTGGTCGACCAGAAGCAATTCTTCTCCGGCTTCCACCAGCATGTAGGTGTCCGCAAACTGACCAAGCGGCACCATGTCAGGCAGGTCATTGAGGACCCCTTCAAGGGCCGGCTCGCCGGCGAGGTTGCATGCTCCGCCAGCGTGGCGATGCAGATCACGTTCCGCCGAGGACAACGCAGGGGCAACCGGAGTTGGCGAAAGACCAGGGAGGGTCACTTGCTCACGGTCTTCATCGACGGTGTGGGTGGCAGGTTCAGGATTGGGGTCCAAGGCCATGCCTGCGGCAGCCGCCCAAGCGGGTGCTGAGGGTGGCAAGGGCGCTTCGACAGGCAACTCCTGTTGTGATGTGCGGTCCAAGCCCGCAAGTTCAGGAATGGCTCCAGCTCCCTCCGGCTTCGTGGCGACGCTGCTCAAGGTGTGCGCCACGGCACGCTCGAGTCGCTCCAACACCCTCCATGCGTGCTTCAGGCGCACCTCACTCTTTGTGGGATGGACGTTCACGTCAACCTCCTCAGCAGGCAAGGTCAGATGAAGCACGGCAACTGGATGACGACCAACCATCAACCGCGTGCGGTACCCTCGACGAAGCGCTTGTTGAAAGGGTCCGGTTGCGATGGGCCTGCCGTTGATGAGCACGTGCACGTCATCCGTCTTTCCCCGGGTGATGTCGGGAGCACTGATCCAACCGCTCCACCGTTCATCACCAGGGGCTTGGTCGTCTTCTTGAGGGGCGGTCAGCGTCAACAAGTCCCCTGCTTTTTGCCCGAGGATGTCGTGGAGGCGATCTTCATCGTCGTCGGTTCCGGGCACGTCAAGGGCTACACGTCCATCGAGTTCGAGGCGGAAGCCCACCTCTGGATGGGCGAGCGCATGCGCAACGACGACGTCCACAATGCGGGCATGTTCCGTCTGCGGCCTTCGCTGGAAGGCCAGGCGCGCCGGTACATTCGAGAACAAATCGGCCACGGTGACCGTGGTTCCGCGACCTCGTCCGCTCGGCTCCACGTCACCTTTGAGGCCGTGACGCATGTGGATTTGCGCTGCCTCCATGCCTTCTTGCTTGCTCTGCAACGTCAATTCGCTGACCACACCGATGGAGGCCAGAGCCTCGCCCCTGAATCCCATTGTGTGAATGGCGGCCAAGTCCTCGCGCTTCGTCAGCTTGGACGTGGCATGACGGTTCATCGCCAGCATGAGATCATCCGGGTGGATGCCATGCCCATCGTCGCTCACCCGGATGAGGTCGAAGCCACCGCGCTCAACCGTCACGTCAATCTGCCGCGAGCCGGCGTCGATGCTGTTTTCGAGCAATTCTTTGACGACCTGAGCGGGGCGTTCGACCACTTCTCCAGCGGCAATGTGGCCGATGGTGAGGTCATCGAGTTGATGAATTCGACCTTCAGTCATCCAACCCCTCCTTGAGGCGGTCGTGGAGCCCTGCCAAGAAATCAGCGGCCTGCCGTGGGCTCATGTCATCGAGGTCCACGTTGGAAACGGCGTCGATAACGTCCTGCTCCGCGGGTTTGATGCTTGGTAGGGAGGGAGGTCCCGCGTTCGCGGCGGCAAAATAGCGCATCAGACTGGATTGCCCCTCCTCGCGTCGTCCCGGTTGACCTCCGCCGCCGGCCTTGGCCCCCTCAGCTTGGCGTTCAAGGAACTGAAGCAGATCACCTGCACGTTCGATGACGGCTTGGGGCAGTCCGGCGAGCGCTGCCACACGTACGCCGTAAGAGTCGTCACATGGTCCGTCTTCGACGGTGTGAAGGAAGCGAAGGTTTCCGTCAACTTCCGCCACACCCACGGACACGTTGACCACACCAGGAACGTCTCCCTCAAGTCCGATGAGTTGGTGATAATGCGTGGCGAAGAGTGTTCGACAGCCTAAACGCCGGGAGATGTCCTCGCTCACCGCCCACGCGATGGAAAGGCCGTCGAAGGTGGAGGTGCCTCGTCCGATTTCGTCGAGAAGCACCAGCGAGTTGGGCGTAGCGCGCCGAAGGATATGAGCGACTTCGATCATTTCCATCATGAACGTAGAGCGTCCTCGTAGAAGATCATCGCTGGCCCCGACCCGCGTGAAGATGCGGTCCACCAAACCAACGCGCGCTTGATCGCAAGGGGTGAAACTACCGGCCTGTGCAAGGAGTGTGACCAAGGCCGCCGTGCGTAGATAGGTGGACTTGCCGCCCATGTTCGGCCCAGTGATGAGCAGCAGCCTTCGCTTTTTGTCGAAGGTGAGGTCGTTTGGCACATAGCCTGGATTCCGTTCCAGCACCGGATGACGCGCACCTTTCAGCACCAAGTCTCCGCCCTTCGCCACCGAAGGGCGCGTCCATCTCCGCTCGCGGGCCACGACCGCAAAGCCGTGCAGCACGTCGATGGAGGCCACGCGAGAGGCGAGCGTCGACAGGGTGCGGGCATGCTCGGCGACCGCACGTCGCAGCTCCACGAAGCGCTCGTATTCGAGGGCCCTGACGCGCGTTGTCGCGGTCAGCAGCGCGTCGTCTCGCTCGAGCAACTCCTCGGTGACAAAACGCATCCCGTTGGTCATCTGTTGCTTGCGCGTGAAGGTTTCTGGCACCTTCTCGAGGTGAGTGCGCGTCACTTCGATGAACCACCCAATCTGCCTGTTTTGCCGCACCTTGAGGCTCGGGATGGTGAGGGATTCCCGAAGTTGGGCTTCGTAGGCTTGGAACCACGCCGTGCCTTCGTTGGTGATCGTGCGCAAACGGTCGACCTCCTGGTCGACGCCGTCGCGAAGCAAGCCTCCTTCACGAAGCGTCAGTGGAGGGGTGTCGACCAGCGTTCTTTCGATGCGGTCACCCAATTCGTTCAGGCTGGACAATCCTTCGGCCAAATGCACGAGCAGGGAGTCCCCGGTGTCGTTGCAGGCCCGTTCGACCGCAGGCAGGCGTTCCAGCGCGACCGCGGTGGCCACCAGGTCCCGGGCGTTTGCTCGGCCGTGGCCGGCCAAGGTGGCCAAGCGTTCCAGGTCACGCATGCCCGTCAGCGCCACACGCAGGGCCTCGAGGCGCCGTGAAGACCGCGCCAGGGCCGCGACCGCATCGTGGCGAGCGGCGATGGCCGAGAGGTCGTTCAGAGGTCGAAGCAGCCATGCTTTGAGACGCCGCCGACCCATGGCCGTTCGGCATCGACCGACTGCGGCTAAGAGCGAGCCTTCGTGCTCGCCTGCCAAGGTGCTGATGACTTCCAGGTTGCGCAAGGTCGTGCGATCCAGCACCATGGCGCCGTGATCCTCGGCCACGTCAAGGTCCACGAGGGCAACGTTGGCGTGCAGCATGGTGGTGAGGTAATCCACCCCGAGGCCTGCTGCATCCAGGGCCATCGCAGACGCATCGAGGTCGAGATGGCCCAAATCCGTCACGCCAAGAGCAGCGCACAGACCGGCCTTGCCTCGCTTCGAAGTGCAGGCATGCTGGGAAATGACGGTCTGTGGGAGATCGCCCACGAGCCCACCAAACGATGCATTGGCGGCCAAGGCCTTCCGGACCACCAGTTCGCTCGGCGACCAGCGCAGCAGTTCATCGTGCAAGCGCGACCAGCGGTCTTGCCCTTCGAATTGCATGCATTGGCCCGAACTTGACGCGGCGTCGAGCACCGCGAGTCCGAGGGTATCCGACGTTTCGACCACGGCGGCAAGCACGGTCGCTTGCTCCGTCTCGAGCAAGCCCTCTTCGTACAAGGACCCAGGTGTGTAGACTCTGGTTACGACACGCTCCAGCAGTTTCGCGCCTTCGCGAAGCTCTTCCTCCTGTTCGGCGACAGCCACTTTCCGCCCGGTTCGGAGCATGATTCGGAGTTGCTCTTCCAGTTGATGCCACGGGAAGCCTGCCATCGGAATTGGGGTTCCAGACGCCTTATCTCGTGCGGTGAGGGTCAACCCTAGCACGTCCGCGCCAACTTCAGCATCGTCGTGAAACAGTTCGTAGAAATCGCCCATGCGGAAGAAGAGGACCGTGTCGGGGTGCGCCGCCTTCAATTCGGCGTGCTGGTCCATCATCGTGCGCTTCGCCATGGCCGTGCCTCCGAGTCAGGCCTGTTCAGCACGGACGAGGGCACATGAAGGTGGCGAAGGCCCGGAGGCCCGCACTCAGGCCGTGGCTTGGCGCCACCACGTTCCTGCCAATCCAAGGATGCATGCTGTTCCGACGACAAGGAAGAGCAGGTTCAGGAAGCCACGTCCGCTGAGCATGGAGGCGCTGTGGTCCGCATCCAACACCAACGCTGCATGTTCACCTGCACCTTCGAGTCCGAAGAGGATCCAGCGGTGGCCGTCGCTTTCTGAGCCGGTCACGGAAAGGCCAAGCGGAGCAGCCAACCGCTCGCTGTGCAGCATCCCATCGACCCACTTTGGCATCAGGGTGCTGTCGGCGCCACCTGCGAACCATATGCTGCCGTCTTCTGCCACCATAGCGGCGGCGGACTTGACGTCAATGGCCGTGATTTCGGTATCGGAACCAACCAGGATGGCGCCTTGCTCGGTGGCCACCAAGACCATTTCGTCAGCGGTTGCTAGCGCGGTGTGCACGCTGCCTTCAGGACCGTTCAGGGTCTCAAGAAGCACCATCGTCCCGTCGTCAATTTGAATCAGGCTGATGGCGGCCTGACGTTCTGGTTGGGCCGGGTTTTGCCCGGGTGCCGTCGATGCACGCCATCCAATGGCGGCCAAATGCCGCTCGTCCAGACGCTCGAGGTGTGTCCACGTGACGCCCTCTGGTGAGGACACAGCGGTGAATTCAGAGCCAAGTCCGTCGTAGGCGACCGCCGAGGTGCTTTGGCCGTCTTGCACGAGCAACCAACCGAGGACGGCGGTGGTTGTGCTGGATTGGACGAGGTCAATGGCGTGGCCGGAGTCGAGTCCTGAGAGGGTTTGTTTGTAGGGTTGGTCGCCGGTTTCGGCATAGCCCCGCAGGACACCGTTGCCGGCGTCCCACCATACGCCATCGTCGGCCTTGAGGAGGCGCTCTGGAACGTTGGTTTCGCTGATGATGGTCACGCCACCCTCTCCTTCCGTGTGCTGAATGTATAGCAACGGGCCTTGTTGGTTGACCACAACACCGACGTGTGCGAGGTCCCAATCGCCGTCGATCATCGCCACATCGATGACATCGTGGCCGTGCCAGGCCGCGGTGACGGGTGCATCGCTCAACGACGACAAGGTACCGGTCGCGCTCACCGCCCAGCCACCGGCGAGGGCGAAGAGGGCGAAGAGGCCAATGGCAAGCCATTGGTGCTCGGACTCCTCCTCCAGAAGACGTGAAAGGCGGGAGGCCATGGACCGACCACAGGCCTCGGGCTCTCAAGCCTTTTCGCGCCGTTGGCCCTCGTTTTACACATCGGAGGGCTCATAAGCGGCGGTCAGGTCGGCAGGATGCTCGGAGGTTCCGTTATGGCACGCAAGCCCGCGAAGATGTACCGCCAAGTCAAGGGTCCGGCTTACACCCGCCGCAAGTACATCGGCGGTGTGCCCAACAACCGTATCATGCAGTTCCACGTCGGCAACCGCCGTGCGGCTGAGACCGGCGGCTTCCCCGTCGTCCTCGAGCTGCGCGCGGACAACGCGTGCCAGATTCGCCACACGGCGCTTGAAGCAGCCCGTGTGATCTGCAACGCCACCATCCGTAACGCCTCCGGCGCACAAGGCTACGCCCTCCGCGTCCACACCTACCCTCACCACGTCCTGCGCGAGAACAAGCAGGCGACCGGTGCCGGTGCTGACCGTGTGTCCCAAGGCATGCGTTGCGCCTTCGGCAAGAACGTCGGCACCGCTGCCCGCGTGCAGCGCGGCCAGCGTGTCCTGACCCTTCAGACCACGCCTGAGCACTACCTTACCGCCAAGTCTGCGCTCCGCAAGGCCAGCATGAAGTTCCCCACGCCCTGCTCGACCAAGCTCGTGCGCGGTGCTGAGCACCTGAAGGGCCTCGTCTGAGGTCACGTTCATAGCGCGCCACCGGCGCGTTCGATTTGGGAGGCTCTGACGTGCGTATTGCTGTGGTGATTCCCGAACGTTGCGAACCGAAGAGCAACGCGTACGACTACCTGAAAAAATGGTCTCAAATGTGTTCCAAGGAATGCATCATCGTCGAAGGTAAACTCGTCAAAATTTCTGAGCACGCTTGTCCTCCGTGCATCGTTCGTGCGAAATTATGCCCGGATGATGCTGTGAAGATCATCAATCTCCCCGAGGAATTGGAGACCGACATGATGCATCGGTACTCGCTGAACGGGTTCCGGCTGTTTCGCCTTCCAACCCCGAGCAAAGACAGCGTGGTGGGCATCTTGGGGCCCAACGGCATGGGGAAATCCACGGCCGTGAATGCCTTGTCGGGCAGGTTGATACCCAATCTTGGTGATTGGAAGGGCGAAGCCGATTGGGACGCCGTCATCGCGACTTTGCCTCGAGGCGAACTTCGCGACTTCCTCATCGAAGTCAAAGAAGGTCGAATTTCAGTGGCCGTCAAGCCACAGAACGTCGATCGTTTGCCACAGCGCGTGAAGGGCAGGGTCGGTGACCTTCTGAAAAAAGTCGATGAACGTGGTTTGTACAAGGAGTTGACCGAAGGGTTGGGCATTGCCCACCTGCTTGATCGAGAAATCGGCCAACTCTCGGGCGGAGAGTTGCAGCGTATGGCCATGGGCGCCACGCTCTTGCGTGATGCGGACGTGTATTTCCTCGATGAGCCCTCGTCCTACCTTGACATCTACGAGCGTATGCGCATCGTCAGGATCGTGCAAGAACTGGCTGCGGAACGGCGCGTCATCGTCATCGAGCACGACCTTGCGGTACTCGACGTGTTGGCTGACCTCGTTCACATCGTCTACGGCAACAAAGGAGCGTTCGGGATTTTCACCCCTGCGCGTTCCACACGAACCGCCATCAACGCCTATCTCGACGGTTTCCTTCTCGAACAGAACGTAAGGATTCGAGACAAACCAATCACGTTCCTGGGCCATAAAGACAGGAAGGTGGAGGCAGGCGCACCAATGGTGTCTTGGGGTGATTTGGAAAAGCAGCTGGGCACCTTCAAGCTCGAGGCAAAGGAAGGTGCCGTTCACCGTGCGGAGGTGGTTGGTGTGGTTGGTCCGAACGGCACAGGGAAGTCAACGATGATCAAAATGCTCGCCGGAGAACTGGAATATGATGCAGGTTGGGTGAGCGCTGGAGCGAAGATTTCCTACAAGCCGCAACACCTCGATCTCGACATGGACGGCACGGTGCAGTTGTGGCTTGACAGCGAACTTGGGCCGCGCTGGCGCTCAGGCGAATTCAACGTGAACGTCATCCGGGCCTTGGGCGTGGATCAACTTCTCCCGAAGCGCGTTCGGAAACTCTCCGGTGGTGAACGCCAGTGTGTGGCCATCGCCATCTGCCTCGGACGTGAGGCTGACGTGTACCTTTTGGACGAACCCAGCGCGCATCTGGATGCCAGTGCGAGAATGGAAGCCGCGAAAGCCATACGACGTACGATGGAAGCGAACGAAAAGGCTGCTTTCGTGATCGACCACGACGTCTACTTCATCGACATCGTCAGTGATTCGCTCCTCGTCTTCGAAGGCGAGGGAGGCGTGCACGGTCGGGCAGAGGGGCCTTTCGAACTTCGCGAGGGCATGAACCGTTTCCTGTCCGGCGTGAACATCACCTTCCGACGAGATCACGAATCCAAGCGACCGCGAATCAACAAGTCCGAAAGTCGCAAAGACCGCGAGCAACGCAAGGCAGGAGATTACTACTCCTATTCTGCTTGAAGCCGCGTGCTTGATGCATGGTGGCCGTGTGTCCGTCTCATGCCGGTCACGACGCCACCTGTCGGAGGTCCGCTCGGGCGCTCACGTCGGCGCCTGTCCGGCTCGGCGTACAGCACGTGGCGCCGCTGCCCCACGGAGTGGCGCATCACCCGCGGGCTCGGCCTAGGTTCACCCACTTCGCCGTCGCAAGTACTCGGGCACGTCTTGGAAGACGGCGTCATCCGCCTTATCATGCGCCATGCCCCGGCAGGCGCAGACCGTGCAACACTCCTTGCGTGGCTAACGGCTTGCGCACACGAGGAAGCCCAACTTGTTCGCCAAGAAGGGCTTCGCAGATGGGATGCGCTTCCGTGGAGGAGGGAATGGGAGACGCCAGGCTGGCCGTTCACCGTCGAAGACCTGACCTCGCGTCTCATGTCCGCTGTGGACCTCATGATGGTCGAAGTGGACCGGTGCATCGAGGTTGGCGGTGGCCCTCATATTGACACCATGCGCATCGGCGAGCGCATTTTCGATGTTCCAGCGCCTTGCGATGGGGCACGACCGGAGCACCCGCTACCTGACCGATGGCCCCCGCACCTCGATGAAGCACCGATTGCCGGTTTCGCAGGTTGGAAGGAGCCGGGCGATCAGCCCGACCACGCCGAGGCGTGGGAAACCGTTCGGCCTTGGGTCAAAGACCCTCGAATCGGTCAGCCTCAGCGCCTCTTCCATCCTGAAGGCTGGGCGGCCGGAGAACTCGATCTCGTGTTGCGGTGGGACGGGACCACCCGTCTCGTCGACCTGAAGTCTGGCGACGGAGGTGGTCCATACGGCGCGTCCCTCCATGATCAAATGCGCTTCTACGGCTGGCTTTGGGAAGCTTGCTTTGGTGCCGCACCGGACGGGATTGAGGGCTGGTACCTCAACGGTGGTCATCGTGCTCCTGTGGAGCCCTTTCCCGATCATGACGAGGCCACATCGGCCTTGGAAGCCATTGCTTTGGCGATGGCCGAGGGCAGCGAGGGAGCGATGGCATGGCCCTTGACCGGTGACGCCACCTGTGACCGACCCGGGTGCCGTTGGTGTGCGTTATCGACCGAGGGGGGCGTCCAAGCCTTGCTCGATGATCGCTGCGATGGACGGTCTGTTGTTCCTTCTATAGCACCACCTTTCGAAGCCTTGGCCAAGATTCCTCACCGCGTGAACGTGCGCGGCGTTTTGGATGGGAGGTGGGGTCCGCTACCCAATCACTTCGGTGAGCCCGTGCTGGGTGCTGCACTCACCAGCGGCCGCGTCCATGTCGCTTTGGAGGAAAGCCAGCCTGGAGCAGCACCCGGTTTACACGAAGTCAACACCGGGCCAGTGTTGGTGCGGGGTGCTTTGCCTGGTGCTTGGCGTGGCGCGCCGCGGCTGTATGCTGATGCAGGCACCACGTTTCACGAAGACGACCCTGATGCAGAGGTCACCCGTCTTGGTATGTTGCGTACGCGTGCCAACGTGTGCGCCCTCGTGATTTCGATTGGTCGAGGGAACGGCACCCGTCTGGATGGCCGTCCTTGGTCCATGGGGACCATGCACATTTTCGACGGTTCACGGGTCATCGAAGTCGCAATGTTTGGGAGCACGCTGACCGATCGCATCCTCGCCATCCGCCCTGGCGACCATGTCAAACTCACAGGTGCGGAGCTTGGCTGGCGCGAAGGCATGCCGCAGCTGCGTATCGACGCACGTTCCACTCGCGTTGACGTTCATTCTCCCTCGTCGTGAGGTTCAAGTGGGTCGTGGTTCGACCCCGTGCGTATGCCGGTGCATGTCCCATTGGGCGACGACCCGGTTGGACCCTACCGACGTCTTTCAGCGAGCCAAATCAACCTCTGGGATGCCTGTCCTCGGCAGTGGTTCCTTGAGAAAGTACGGCGCCTGAAGATCGCCCAAACGCCTCCGCTTCACCTTGGCCGTGCGGTCGAGGCCGCGGTGTGCTTGACGCTCCGGGAGTCACCCGGCCTCATTGTCGCCGCTGCGCCGCATGACTTGCTCAGCGGTACACCCCTCGACGATGAAGACCGACCGGATGCGAACGCGTGTGAGGGCTGGCCGGCCGACGGTCTTCTCCCCTTGGGCCGCCGCCCGAACTCCTTGGAGGATCTTCGCTCTTGGGCCTACGCACGTGCTGCGGTTCACGTTCCCAATTGTTTGGCCGTCGAACGCGCCGCATGGGAGTCCCATGAGCGTCAGACTGGGGTATGGGAAGAACGCATACAACCCGAGGCCGTTCTAGCGATGGTGAAGTGTGCCATCGATTTGCACCTCAAAGAGGTCCAGGCCTGCCTCACGATGAACGGTGGAGCGGGCTTGGAGGCGTGGAGGGCCGGCGAGCGTCCGATCCACCCCGCCCCAGACGGACGACGTTATGCTTCGACAGGGCCTCACCCGCTGGCAGGTGAGGGCGCATGTGATTACCTCGAGGCATGGGAGATCGCGCGGCCGTGGTTTGTTGATCCTGATGCTGGCAGCTTCAGCAGCCAAGCGGTTCATCCGACCTTCATGTTCCAAGGCGAATACGACCTCGTCTACCGGTGGCGCGGCACGGCGGAAATCATCGATTTGAAGGCCTCTGTTGGGGCCTCGGACCGTACCGCTGGGTACCATGCCCAATTGAGGGCGTACGCTGCGCTGTGGCGCGCAACGCACGAGGATGCCCAGATTCCCTCACGGCTTGAGATTTGGTTCCTCGGCACTGGAGATGCCGTTGAAGTCGCGTGTCCTGACGACGCGTGGTGCGATGCCTTCGAGGCTCGCATTGCATCGTTATGGGAGGAGCTTCGTCAAGATGACCCCAATGAGGCGTCCTGTCCACCACAACCAGCTCCCTACCAAAACCATGGCAGGGGTGGTGTTCCCGAGGGCGCCGATGCGAATCCATTGAAGCGCTGCCTTGGCTGTGAGTGGCATGTCATCTGTCCTGGTCCAGAAGGCGAGTTGCCTGACCTACCCCGTCGCTTCCAGCTTCCCGGGCACGCTCAAACCACAAGCGTCGATGCCTTAGGGGACATCAATCCACGCGTGGACCTTCACCTGGAGGTCAATTCCGTGCAGGTCACTGGCGTCTCGCGGCCGAGGATCCTCTTCACCGACGGGCAACGTCAGGCCGGAATGCGCATCCTTGGTCGGCACACGCCCGAGGGTGTTGATCTTAATCTCATGAAAGGCCAACGCGTCCATCTCACGGGCGTGATGCCCGAGATTGGCCGAGGAGGCCGCCTGACCCTCCGTTTCGATCCTCGCTCGACGTTGAATCCTGTCGAGGCCGGTTCATTGGATAGCCTGATGGTGCACCAACCTGCCCGCGTGAACGTGGTGGGTCGCGTGGCATATTGCTTCGAGAAGGGCGGAATCGGGCGCAACGGTCGCCCGTGGTCAAGGAGCGGATTGATGCTCATTGATTCGACGGGGACGATGAAGGTCGACGGCTGGAGCAACGCAATGCCACGGACCTACGCACACGTCCAACCCGGTGACGTCGTGGTCTTCACCAACCTCGCGCCGGGCGCTTGGGTGAATGAACTTCAGGGTGACCTCAGTGAGGCTTCGGACCTTCGGGTCTTGGCCAGAGCCGACGACGGTTCAACCGCCTGAGGCGATGCGCGTGATCTTGAGGGTGAGATCACCGGTCAACTCCGTGGACATTGGGAGGACCTGCGCTTCGTGAGAGACGATGTAGAGGCTCGGCAGCAGGTTCACCGCGCGTAGGACGTCGCGCACCGTGGCGCCTTCGTCGAGGGTCACTTCGTGATGTCCCTCGTCGCCGCTCAGTCGCACCAACACAGCGCGGAGGTGCTGCATCATGCTTATGACGGTGGCGCACGGGGTTCGGCTTAGGCCGAGATCGCATAGCCCGGTAGTGCGGTGGATTCGAAATCCACTGTCGTCAGACTCGGGGGTTCGAATCCCTCTCTCGGCGCCTCATTACGACCCAAAAATTGCTGGGTAGGGGCCTTTAGCATCCATTGTCGGATAGGGTTCGGATTGTCGGATGGATGGTTGAACCTCCGGTGAGTAATAGGTCCTCATTGAAAAACGGCTTCAACCACCTTTTGCGAACCATCAAAATCGATTACACCCTTGCATAAAGGACAGCGGTAATGGCCGTCAAGGCCAGGAACATTCACGCTCCTTTCACACGCAGGGCATTCCACCACTACCATGCTGGCGCCTGCCAGATTTCAGTGGATGAATGTGAGTAAATGGTAATCCAGCCTCTTTGGTTCCGTCATGCGTAGAAGGCGTCGGGCCGCTCCATCAACTCAGAGATGTGATCCTGCACGACCCGAGGTGCACGCGCTTCGAGCAAGGTGCGCAAATGCTCGTCCACGTTTGGCATGGCGCCAAGCCCAAGCGAGAAGGTGCGGTCAAGCATTTGAGCCAAACGCTGAGCTGCGCTGGGATCCTTGCTTTCCCCGACAGTGGTGGAAACGGCAAGTGAACCAGAGAGGTTGTGGTGTGGTGCCAAAGAGACCAACAAAGCAAGTGCACCGATGCATCCTGCTTGTGGTTCAGTTCGGCTCACCGTACGCCCTTCAGATTGGAACGATGCCGCGTCGTCCGCAGATGTGGCGACCCAGAAGGTCCGCCGGTCCTCGGCCGGTGCTCGGAACCCCGCGAGCCCAACGACTTCCTTGGCACCGCTCATCGCTTCCAACAAGCCCACGGCAGTGGCGTGCTGCAAATGAGGAAGCCCGGATTGCCCTGCCCCGATCAGCACGTGGGCAGGGCCAGATGCGGTGTCGAGTCGAACCAAGCGGTGGTGTGGAGGCTGGAGGACGCCGTTGTCGTCCAGTTGGGCTAAAGGTGGAAGTGAGGGGTCGAGGACATGAGCAACGGTCGTGGACGGCAGGAGCTGCTCCAGCAGTTCCGCGGTCAAAACCCCAATGTCGCCTACGCCAGGGAAGGCAACAAAGCATGGCGTGCCTTTGATTTCACTGTCGTCAAGCCATACGAACCGTAGCGACATACCCACTGAAATCGTCCCGACGGGGCATAATGCTTGGCGTATCAGCAATGGACCAAGAGCGCTTCATTCCTCTTCGCTTCGTTCGCCGAGCTTTGGCAGAGATTCGACCCAAGCCGGGTCCTCGACGTTTTCCAGTCGGCGCCTGTAGGGAGCTTTTGCGTCCTCTGGGGACCACTTGATCGGTGCAGCAGCACGGGTCGGTTGATCGCAGCACACCGCGGCTAAGGTCCATCCGTTGCAAGCCAAGCAATGTTGGAGCAATTGCCGGGCCACATCACTCCCTCCACACTTCACCCGTACCGTCGCTGGCTTCAATCGAGGTCAACGTGGAGGAGGTGGCTTCCTCCCACAGGTCTTCGGCAGTGCGGAAGTCAGGAGCCTTCACTTCGATGCGGTATTTTGGGGCTCCGTCGTAGTAGCACGCCACTTCGAGTTCTGCTTCGGCATTGCTCAACGCCTCGGCTTCGAGGAGGGCCTCCCGGATGCGGTCGATTCCGTTTTCGTCGTCGCAGGTGAGGGTAAACACTCCACGGATTTCGACGAAGGGTGGTACAATGTTCTCGAGTGCGCACTGGACGAAGGCAGGAACCCAGGGGTCATCAAAGCCCGATTCGGCCATTGCGGTTTCGCTGGTCGCGGCTTCCTCGAAGGCCCCGTAAAGGGTGCCAAAAGAGGCGATCAATTCCTCACGAAGCGTGGTCGATTGGTTCTCGTCCCAGCCCACTTGTTCGCCAAGCACGGCGAACAGTTGAGTGGCGCGCTGTTCGTTCTTCCACTGCTGGAGGCGGTCACGTCGTCGCTCTTCAGAGACAGATTTGAGCGACAATTCGTAGGAGGTTCCGTCCCGGCGCATGCCGGTGATCTTGCAGATCAGGCGCTGTCCTTCGCGAACAAAGGCGCGGATGTTGCGCACCCATCCGCTTGCGATTTCCCCGATGAAGATGAAGCCTTCACGGTCGTCAAACTCGTCGAGCGAAACGTAGCAGCCGTTTTGCTTGACGGTGGTGACCGTTGCCACGACAAGGTCGCCTTCTTGGGGGCCATCGGTGGCGGTGATGCGGGCCATGTGAGGGTCCTCCCTCACTCATTGGCCTCGACGACACGGCAGCCCACGAGGTCTGCCTTCCCGCCGGAGGGGCGGCTGAGGGTCGCCCCGCAGACGTCGCAGGAGATGGTGTTCACAGAGCGATCAAAGATGATGGTCCCCGTTCCGCAGTCGCGGCAGGTTACGCTAAGGAATTGTCCAGCCATTGGTGATCACCGGTCCACGAGTTCGAACTTCTTGGCGCGCTTGCACGGCGCATAGTGGGCTTTGCCCGTTTCCGTGCAGCGGTAAAGGATGTTGACGCGCTTTGTGGGCTTCTCTCGACCGTCCGGCTTAGGACGGGGGAAGCCGCGGTAACCGGCGGTGACCTTGCGGAAACGGCGCTGACCCCAGCGGAGTTCGGAAGCGCGCTTCTTCTTGACGCGCTCCACGGTGTGAAGGGTGTGCTTGCCCGCAGAGGGGCTGTACCGCTTGACTTGACGAGGCATCTTCACCATGCGCATCACCTGAGCGTTTCGCCCACCGGAGTCGGGTATTTAGCGATGACGCACCGCATGAGGCGCTGAGGAGGGGCGGTATGTCACGATTTGCGGGGAGGGTTCTTGAGCCCAACCCCGAGGTCGTCACCCATGGAGCAGGCGCTCACGGCGGCGTTGCTTTTGTGGGCCCCGGCTCTGCTCGCGGTGTTTGGGGCCTTCAACCTCATTGGCCGTGGCGGTGGGGCGTGGAAAGTCGTGACTCCGCTGAGCCTGCTGCTCGTGGTCATGGCGCCGTTGACGGTGCCCGATTCAACCAGCACCCAAGCCGTCGAGTTGTTGTGGGGCGTGGCCGTCATTGGACTTCCATTGCTGTGCGGCTTGGTGTTAATGGTGTTTGGCGGGGATGTGCCGGTCGGCCGCGTGCCTGCTTGGGGCCGACCAACGGGTTTGCTCCTTGTGGCATGTTCAGCGTGGTTGGTGGTCTCCTGGACCCCCACTTTTGTTGAGGACGTGACGCTATGGGACCGTTTTGTGGTGGTCATGTTGGCGGCGACGGCTAGCGTTTCGGCCTTCCTTTTCGTCCTCCACCGGTTCTTTGTGCCTCGAAGGCGATCGTTGTCATGGCCGATGTTGGCCGGCGCAGTGTCTGCGTCGAGCCTGCTCGTGCTCCGTGGCGTGGACGGCAGCATCGGGGTCCTTGTGGTTGCAGAGGTGGCTGGCGTTTTCCTCGGAGCAGGAATGGCCCTTTTGCTCAGCATGCTTGTTGTTTGGTTCTTCGAACGGAACCTGCCTGAGCCGGACGATCTTCCGCCTCCGAGTGAGGAAGATTTGGAGCGAGCGGCCGCCATCATTGCTCGGCGCACGCACAACGGGGGCGATTTCCATGCCTGAAGCTCGGACTTACGTGGCAATCGCAAGCCTCGCGTCGGCCCTGTTGCTTGGACCTGTTGTGGTCTTGTTACTCGCCACCGGGACAAACCCTGACCCGAACGCGCTGGGTGTTGGTCTGGCCAACGATGTCTTCGTTGGCTTCATCGTGACCTCGCTCGGCATGATTTTGCTCTTGCTGGCGTACGGCGACAACCGTGACCGCCCTGCTGCACCCGTTTTGGGCTTGTGTGTGCTCTTGGTGACCGGCTTCATCCTGGGCCTCTGGTTGCTTCAATCCAGCGACTTAATTGGCGACGCGAGTTCGCCCATTGCTCGTTTTTTCACTGAGCTTGTCCACCTGGCACCGGTTGGACTTGGGTTGGCCCTCGCTGTCCCAGTCGGCCTGCTTATCGCCGCTGTCGGATTGCGTACCTTTGCCCTTGACGACGCCGAGATGCCGCGGAGTTGATTTCATAAAGGGGGCGGGGGTCGCCCAACACCTGAGGTGACCGCATGTCAAAGGGTACTCCATCCATGGGCCGTCGTCAAAAGACGACGCACATCCGATGCCGCCGCTGCGGTCGCAACGCCTTCCACAAGCAGAAGGGTGTTTGCGCCTCCTGCGGATACGGGGCCTCCTCCAAGATGCGCGGGTACTCATGGTCCAAGAAGACCCACCGTCCCAAAGCGTGATGCTCTCCGTGGGACAAGGCCAAGTGTTGGCACCCGTTGGGCAGCGTGAGGGCGTGTCATGTGCGGCATCCTTGGCATCGTTGGACGTCCCGGCGTGCACGTGAATCAGATTCTCTATGACGGCTTGACCGTGCTGCAACACCGTGGCCAAGACGCAGCGGGTATGTTGACCGAGCATCACGGTCAATTCATCCTGCGCAAAAGCAACGGCCAGGTTGCCGATGTCTTCGACGCTGAACGCATGTCGCGTCTGCTGGGGTCCATTGGTATCGGGCACGTTCGGTACCCGACCGCTGGGTCTTCGTCAAGCGCTGAGGCTCAGCCCTTCTACGTCAATTCCCCGTACGGGTTGTGCTTGGCGCACAACGGCAATTTGACCAACGCTGACGAGCTGGAAGTGCTGCTACGCGACAAACACTTCCGTCACATGAACACCACCAGCGATTCAGAACTTCTGCTGAACATGTTTGCTGTCGCGCTCCACCGAAGGGCGCGTAACCTGAAAATCAGCGACGCCGCGCACCTTGACGTCTCAACCGTCTTCTCGGCCATACGTGAAATCAACGCCCACGTGCGTGGCGGTTACGCGTGTGTCGGCCTTATCGCGGGCTACGGCCTCTTTGCTTTCCGCGACCCGCACGGCATTCGCCCCTTGATCTTGGGTCGGCGTGATGTGGAAGGGGCCAAGGAGTGGGTGGTCGCCAGCGAATCCGTGGCCATCACGGCCTTGGGCTTCCAAGTTGAACGCGATGTCGCTCCGGGCGAGGCGATCTTCATCTCGGCCTCAGGACACCTCTTTAGCGAAATCTGCTCCGAATCGAAGCCCTTCGCACCGTGCATCTTTGAGCACGTGTATTTCGCTCGACCCGACTCGGTCATCGACGGCATTTCGGTGTATCAAGCACGGCTGAATCAAGGTCAGCGCCTTGCAGAGCGCATCCTTGAATCATGGCCCGACCATGACATCGATGCGGTGATTCCGGTCCCAGATTCCGGACGCATCGCGGCCCTCCAACTCGCCTCGACCTTGGGCGTAGTGTACCGTGAAGGCTTTGTCAAGAACAGGTACGTTGGCCGCACCTTCATCATGCCCGGTCAGGCTTTGCGCGAGAAATCGGTGCGGAGAAAACTCTCTGCCATTTCGCACGAGTTTGAAGGAAAGGCTGTCTTGTTGGTTGACGATTCCATCGTTCGAGGAACGACGTCGGCGCAAATCGTTGAGATGGCCCGTGACGTGGGTGCACGAAAGGTGTACTTCGCTTCAGCGGCACCCCCGGTTCGACATCCGAACGTGTACGGTATCGACATGCCTGCTGTGGATGAGTTCATTGCGAACGGTCGCAGCATCGACGAGATCAACGCCATCATTGGGAGCGATCGGCTGTTCTATCAGACCCTAGAAGACCTCATTGACGTGACCTCAATCGGACCTTCTCCACCAGAGCGCTTTGATGCGAGTTGCTTCAACGGCGAATACGTCACGCAAGACATCGATGCGTCCTACCTCGAAACGTTGCGCGCCCGGCGGAATGATGGTGCAAAGGCCTCGAGCGCCCCAAACGAAGTCGTGGGTCTTCACAACGGTGAGGCCTGAAGGCATGAACACCCGACCTGTGCGGGGCTGGGCGCTGCCTGCCACGGCTCACGCCTTGTTTGATGCCAACGAAACGCGATACTTGGTCCTCGACGACGGACAAATGATGCGGTTTGACGCAGCGAAAGCACCCGAAACCGTGTTGGGGCCCGGCCCTCGTCCACTTGGGCTCCACGATGATGTTGTGCTGACAAGCGACGGCTCAACTGCGCGCCTGGGTGACCTTTCCTTGCGTGATGAGGACGTTGATGGGACCGGCCTCGTCGAGGCCATTGCTGTTGGAGATGGCCTTGTGGTGCTCGACGAACGAGGCGTTGTGCAGCATTGGACTCCAGAATCTCAGCATGACGTGGCCTCCGGTGTACAATCCCTTCTCGATGCCAACAGCGATGCTGTGTTGGTGACTCAGGGGCTTGCTTTGGCCGTGTATGCTCTTGACGGAACCGGTCCAACATGGACGCGTCCTCCACGAGGAAGTCATGGTGAACGCATCACGGCAGGGACCCTCATCGACGACGGTGGCGTTTTGGTGGCCCGCGAGGGTTACGCCATGACCGGTGAGGAAGACGTGGTCGAAATCGAGCGCTGGGGGGCTGAGGAGCTGCTTTGGCGTCACGCGCATGGTGAGGTGATCCTCGGCCTCGCCTCGACCTCAATCGGTGTGCTGGCGCATGACCAATCCGGTGCAATTCTTCGTTTGACTGCGGAAGCAGCGACCGAACTCCATCACGTTGCAAGCGGCGTTCGAGATTGGGTCGACCTCGGGGGAACGGTGTGCATCGCCGCATGGTTCCATGTGCACGGTTTGGGCGAGACGGGCCTCCTGTGGACCGTTGAACATCCAGGTATGCCAAGCGCCATGTCGCACTTCGGGTCACTTCTGTTGGTGGTGGGTGACGATGGGAACGATTGGACCGGTCCGGAGCCTCTTGCCGTCGTGGACCTTGATGGAGCGGTGTTCGACGTCGACCCGAGCGAACTGACGGCTTGGGTGCCCCCACCGCTGCAAGAACAGGATGAGATCCCCCGGATGGTCGATGCCTCCCTGTCCTTCGACGAGGCCTTGGCGCACGAATGGAACGCCCCATCTGGCCTGCTTGATGCGTTGGAGGAACGTGCACCGGAAACAGAAATCGCCGATGACGCGGACGAGGACCTCCTTGCAGCCCTGACCCAAAACGGACCACAGGCGGGGGTCTCAGTGTTCTCCGTCGATCTTGGTGAGGAGCGTGAGGTACGCGCTGCCGAAGACGGCGTGGCAGAAGTGCTGCTTGAAGCCAAGGTCACCGGCGCACCCGAGCAAGGTGTGGACTATGCTTGGAGCACCTCTGACGGTCGTGAGATCGGAAGCAAGGCGAGGCTGTTGCTTCGTTTGCCACGAGGCGCACACAGGTTCGAACTCAGAGCCCGTCACCCCGACGGGAGATGGGCGATGGACAGCGTCCACATCCGGGTCGAATGATGCGTCGTTGGGTCCCGTGAAGTTGAAGGGCGGCCGTTCCGCCCTAGGCCCATGCCCAACGCAATCCCCCGCCCTCCAGCTCCGATCAACGAACCGGTGCTCGGTTACGCTCCGGGAAGCGCTGAACGTGTTTTGTTGGAAGCCGAACTGGTGCGACAGAGTGCTGAAGTGCTGGAAATCCCATGCATCGTGAACGGTGAAGAAGTGTGGACTGGGAACGTGGTTGAGCAGGTGATGCCACACAACCATTCGCACGTTTTGGCGAGGGTGCATTTGGCCGGTGAAGCAGAAGTTCAGCGCGGCATTGCTGCCGCGATGGCCGCCCACGCCTCATGGTCCATCATGCCGTGGGCAGCCCGCGCCGCGATTTTCCTGAAAGCCGGTGAGCTTCTTGCTGGCCCGAGGCGCGCGGAAATCAACGCTGCCACCATGCTGAATCAATCCAAAACGATGCACCAGGCGGAAATCGACTCGGCGTGCGAACTCATTGATTTCTGGCGGTTCAATGCCATGTATGCACGAGACATCTACGAAGATCAGCAGCCTCCTGTGTCCCCCTCGTCGATGTGGAACCAAGTCGAAGTTCGTCCTCTCGAAGGCTTCGTGTTCGCCGTAACGCCGTTCAACTTCACGAGTATTGCAGCGAACCTCCCTTCAGCCCCCGCATTGATGGGCAACACCTGCGTTTGGAAACCCAGCAGGAATTCCTACGTCTCCAACTACCGCATCCTTCGGGTCATGATGGATGCCGGTTTGCCGCCGGGTGTCATCAATTTCCTTCCAGGTCCAGCCTCGGTGGTGGGCGATACCTGCCTTGCGTCCTCCAACCTTGCCGGTATTCACTTCACGGGCAGCACCGGTGTCTTTCGGCAATTGTGGCGTGAGGTTGGAGAACGCATTGCCTCCTATCGCTCGTACCCACGCATTGTTGGAGAAACCGGTGGGAAGGATTTCATCCTCGCTCATCCCGATTGCGACAAAGACGCGCTGGTGGTTGCTTTGCTCCGTGGTGCCTTTGAATTCCAAGGTCAGAAGTGTTCTGCCGCCTCCCGTGCGTACGTGCCTGCTTCAGTCTGGGCGTCAATCAAGGATTCCTACGTTGCTGAGGTAAACCGGATTGAGGTCGGTGACGTCAGCAAAGCCGGCGTCTACATGGGAGCCGTCATCGATCAGAAGGCCTTCGATTCCATCACCGGTGCCATTCAGCGCGCAGCGGACGATGATGGCTGCGACATTGTCACGGGAGGTACGTGGGACGACACCACGGGCTGGTTCATCCAACCCACCACCATCGTCTGTTCGGACCCGATGTACGAGACGATGCAGGTGGAATTGTTCGGGCCTGTTCTTTCGATTCACGTCTACGAGGACGCGGACTTTGAGCGCATGATTGGCGTGGTCGACAGCACGTCTGAATATGCCTTGACGGGGTCCATATTTGCCACAGACCGACGGCACGTCGAAACGGCGATGGCTGGTTTGCGGTACGCCGCTGGGAACTTCTACATCAACGACAAGCCCACCGGGGCTGTGGTCGGTCAGCAGCCTTTCGGTGGAGCACGCGGAAGCGGTACCAACGACAAGGCTGGATCTCCGCTGAACCTCTTGCGATGGGTCTCACCACGCTCCATCAAGGAAACCTTCGCGCCACCCACGGATTGGACCTATCCCTTCCTTGGCTGATTCTCCTCCCCGATGATGACAACGTTCGCAGCGCCCCATGTGGGCGGATGATGGGCGAACTGAGGGGCGGAGCGGCAGCGTCTATAGTGCTCGGGGAGATGTCATCGTATGCGTCCGGTGGCAGCGCGACCCTTATCGCCCCCACCTCGAGGTCTGGTGCTTGCCTCACCGTCCACACCATGGCGGACGGTGGGTCGGATGGTTGGCTTGGTCATTCTCTTGTACCTCATTGCCACCCCGGTCACCTTCATTTTCGTTGGTTTGCTCGACGGCAATTTCGACCTTCAGCCAGGGCCTGCGAATCCTTGGATGAGCCTAACAGGAGCCTTGTGCTCGCTTCCCTTGGTGGCGCTGGTGCTCTACCTTCGCCGACCTCGCTTGACGCACGTGATCCTCGCCGAGGCCGCGAACGGTGGTCAGCATGTGCACCAATTGCCCGGCGAGACGGTGCTGCAAACCCCATGGCCAACGCTGCTCAGGCATCACCTCATCCGGCGGTCTCCGCCGCTTGATTTGCCACGGCCAGGCCCATTGGCAGCTCTTTTCCTTGGGGCTGTGGGCGTGATGGTGTTCGTTTTGGTGCCGCTGGGAGCAGTGCAAGCTGTCGGTGCTCAAGTCATCGTGTTCCTGCTGCTCCTTATCCCCGCTTGGCTGATCGGATTCTCCATCCCCGTGTTCATCTGGTGGGCCGTGTCCTCTGAGGTGCTCAAGCTCCAAACCGACCGTCGTCAGGGCGAGGCGATGCTCATTGCAGGGATGCTGAGCACCTTCCCTGCCTTGGTCATCAACAGCCTGCTGTTCCCCATGGGCCTTGCCGCCGTTGGCATCACTGGACTTGCCATGACCGAAGCGCTCACGGTCACCGTTTCTGCTCCAGTTGGGGAAGAAATTTGCAAATTCTTGGCGGTCTTGAGCCTTCGTGGGATGATCGATTCCAGCCGTCGTGGATTGCAGGTCGGGTTTACGGTTGGACTGGGATTTGCGATGCTCGAGAACCTGCAATACATCTTGCTCTCGTTGGTGGCTGAACCGACCGTTGCAGCCTTCAGTTACGGGTTCACCTCTGTGATTCGTGGCATTGGTTCCATCCCTGGCCATGCCGTTTGGACCGGCCTTGGTGGCTATGCGCTTGGTTGCATGCAGGCCAAACATGCACACCATGCGGAAAAGGCAGCCTCGTCTTCTGCGACTTGGGGGTTGTTCAACGCCCAGACGGGTCAAGCGTTGGCAACCGCAACCTCGGCTTGGGTTGTTCAGCGTGAAGCATGGACGAGGCGTGTGGCCTCCTCCTTCGGTCCGGCCCCACCACGTGTGGTGGTGCCTGCCCTTCTCGTCGGTATTGCCGGACACGCGCTGTGGAACGGCTCGACCGTGGTGCTCGATGCCTGGCTCGCTGACGCATCTGCCGTGACGCAATTTGTCGCTTTCGTCGGCTGGATGGTCTTCCTCGTGGTCTTGGTCCTGCAGGCAGGGCGGCGTCTTTTTGCCGCTGCGCTGATGGATGCGGAGTCCTTGCGTGGGACATTCTGACCGGGGAAAGGCACATCATCCCCACCCCCGAGCCGTAAACGGGTGGAGCCATGCTCTGGGATCCCGGTTTGAACCAAGGCAACTTGGTCGTCGTTGGTGCCCTCATCGTCGCACTGCTCTTCATGAGCACCCGTGCCAAGGTCCTCGACAAGAGCGGTTTGTTCGCAGCCGTGCTGTTGGCTGCGGTGGTCGGAGGACTCGGCCATTGGACGTGGCTTCTGCTGCTGCTTTCCTTCCTCGTGTCCTCGCATTTTGCCACCAAGCACCGTTTCGAGGAAAAAGCGGCCAAGGGTATGTCCGAATCTGGTGATGGCTCGCGGGGCTGGACGAATGTTGTGGCCAACGGCGGCATGCCGGGCCTGGTGGTCTTGGTGGCCTTTGCCTTCGATGCGCATGGAGCGGGCCTCTGGGTTTTCGCTGCCGCCGTGGCCGTGGCCACCTCGGACACGTGGGCCTCTGAATTCGGTTGCTTGGACGATCGTGTGCGCATGATCACCACCCTGCGCCGGTGTGAACCCGGTTTGAATGGGGGCGTTTCTCCTCGCGGACAGGCTGCGGCTCTTGGCGGCGCTGCCCTCATCGCAGGTTTGTCATTCGTTGTTGCTGCGGCGACCGCACAGGGTTCAGGGCCTCTCAGCGGATTCGAGCCGCTCCTGGTCCTGCTGGCAGGCTTCCTCGGGTGTCAGATTGATTCTCTGCTCGGAGCCGTATTGGAGAACCGTGGCCTGATGACCAAAGGGACGGTCAACGCGGCGTCCATTTTGTGCGGTTCGCTCGCCGTGGCCCTGATTCTTGGATTCCCCTGAACCGTCCCGTGTGGACGTGGGGCTTTTGTGTCGGGGCGCGCACCATCGGCCATGCGGCGAGCGGCGCTTCTGCTCGTCCTGCTGACGGTCGCGACCACGTCGTTGACCGGATATGCCCTCGCCGAGGAGGACGAAGGCTACCCTGCAGGCCATGCGGAATGGCGTGTTGACGATCTCATGCGGTTGTATGTTGAGGGCTTAAACCAGGAAGAAGCCGTCCTCCAACGCAACAGCACCGACGGGGCTGTCGGCTACTTCGAAGTGCTCGGCGGGTCCGGCGAAGTACCGGTCTTCAGCGTCTCATCGCCTCCTTTGGTGAACCCAATCGAAGCCACGGTCAACATGTCGGTGTTCTTTTCCGTGCGGCTTGAACAGGCTCCAGCACGTTCGTGCTCCGCCACGAATCCGTTCACCAACGGTGGGCAGGAAACGTCCCTCCGCATGGAAGTGCAAGCAGGTAGCTCCACGTATACCTCAACGGTCCAACAGGTGATTGAGGCCGTCTCAAACGACGATTCTGAGCTCTTTGAGGGCGAGCGCCTCGAGGTCAACCTGTCCATGCAACCTGGTGATGCGTTCACGCTCAGTTTGTGGATGCAACACGATTGTGAGGGCACGCGTGCCCGCGTGCTGTGGGGCGGTTTTGAACAGAACGCCGGCGGCATTGTGATTGAAGGAGACATCTACGAGCCGAGCGCCACGCTGAAAATCGATGCGTCACGCCGNGCNCAGATCGCNTTCAGTGCGGATCTTCCATGGGGCGCAGACGACATCGATTGGGCNGACGGTGGTCCCGCNGTGACATGGTCGATTTGGGGGCCCCTCGAAGACGACGANCTGTTCTCAAGAGACGGGGATTTCTTGATTGAAACCTCAACTGGACGCGTGCTGATCAGCCGCGTCTTACCAGGGAACAACACGGCGTGGACATGGACGGGCGTTGAGCAGATGCCGATTGGGCACGTTGGCCTCGAAATCTGCGTTGCCGTTGTGGGTTCGGACCCGAACGAGGATTGCCACGCGACAGGCTACGTGCGGGACATCGTCGAAGAGCCTGACGCTGGTTTTGCCTCCTCCGGCCTGTGGTTGACGCTGACCACATTGAGCAGTTTGGTGGCTTTCGTGGCGGTTGCCTTCCGATCCGGGCTACCTTTGCCACCTCCCATCCTCGCTGCTCTGCTGGTGTTGGCTCTGGCCATGCTCCCGCTTGGCATCGTCCAGGATAACTTGGGCGAAGAGGCGGTGATCGACGACAGCATCCGACTCGGTGACCCCTCGATGAACGCCGCCTCTGGGCTCATCACCTCGCCCAGTGAGGTCATGGGAGATGCGGAGTTGATGTTGGTCAGCGTGCTCATGCCCGGGTCAGAAAACGGAGCCGACCACCTTCGGGAGTTCGAGACCGCCATGGCGGGATACAATGGGGACGTGGCGGTGCTGACGGTCATCATCGGTCAAGATGCGTTGATGACGGATGCGACCGCCTATGTTGAACGATACAACGTCACTTGGCCGGTGCTCTTGGATTCGACCGGAGATTTTGCCGCCAGCCTTCCGACCGGTGAGGCAGATGCGGTGTTGGTCGTGGATCGATCCGGTCGCGTGTCCTCCGCGGACTCCCCGACCCAAGCGTACACGGAACTTGGAGAGGCCATGACAGCAAGCCAGCGGGGAGGCTCCCAATCTGCGTCCACTTACCTCCGTTTGGCTTTCGGCCCTTGCCTATTCTTGCTCTTCCTCGCTTTGCCTCGTGTCGGTTGGGAAAAGCCAGAGGAGCCTTTGCCTCCCGGGACCCTGTGGGCAAGCATCATTCTCTCCTCTGGCGCGGGCGTCGTTTTGGTGAACCTCCCATCGCTGCTGCTGACTTTCGTTCCCTTTGATGCGGCCCTTGGCTCGACGCTGGATCTCATCAGCTACGCTTGGTTTGTTGAAATGGCCGTGGTCACCGCCATCCGCGGTGCACCTTTCGAATCGGACCTTCTCGGACGGTTGATCCATCGTTTGACGCCCGAGGTCTTCCAGAGGTGGCGTGCTGAGGAAGACCTCGCGAGGGACGTGCTTCTGGGCGTTTGGGTGGGTTGGTTTGCTTGGTTCGCAGAGCCAGCCATGTTTGCTCAAGGCGTGGGCGCCGCCATGATGTCGGGCTTCGGGGGCATCCTTGTGGGTGTGTTGAACGGTATTTTGTTCGCATTTGTTGCAGGATTGGTTGTCCTCCTCTTGCGCATCGTTGCCGGTGTCGGCGGGCCGTTGTCCCGAATGTTTGGGCTATACGGCGCGGAGTCTTTTGCCCGCTTTTCCGGATGGGCGTTGGTGCCCATCGGGGTGTGGGTGACCATCAATCACGTGCTTTTCCTGGTCAGCATCGGCGTGCTTTGAGCATGACCTTGATGCGGGTAAACCGTAGCAAGGCATGGCATGACCTCGAAAATTGGTTGGAGCAGAAGCCGCCGTTGGTTGCTCGAAACGTGTGCACGTCGATTCGTGTTGACCTACCCAGGGTGCTCCGGCATCTCCAGCCAACAACCAGCCCCCACCCCACGTCTTCGAATGAAACGCTTGATTGACGGCGTGCGGAGGGACCTGTTTGAGGACCGTTCAGAAGGCCATGCATGGTCGAAACGCTTGCATCGCGTGGTGCTTGAGCGTCGGATGGAGGCAGCAGGTGACACGCTGAACTTGGATGCTGTCGCTCGTCGTCGAAGAGCACGGCGTGAGGTGCTCAAGATTTGCCTGCTTTTGCGCCATCCATGGATGCAGCATCATTTTCCACTCGGGGGAAGGTGTCAGGTCCCCTCACCGCTGCATTATGTTGACTTGGGATATGGTCCACTGTGGGCTGCCCCACAGGCCGTTATCGGAGGGCGGCGCTCGAGGGTGGTGCTTTTGCGACGGGGCCGACATAACGCCCCCGTTGACGATCTCGAAGCCGCCGTCAGTCGACGTTGGACGCTGCATACCAGCTCAGAACCAGTGGACAGGACCGTGACGGTGATTCGGTGGGTCTCCGCTTCATGGTTGCATCACGTGGTCTTGGTCACGCCTGAGCTCGAGGCTGCTTCCGAGGCGCTGATCGCCCACGACCGGAGGGCCATCGCCGGACTTCAACGTCGCTGGCAGCGCCACGGTCTGGCGTCGTTGCCGCTTGCCACGTCACGCGTGCACTGCAGAAGTTGTCCTTTTGCTGAGGGTTGCCCCATGGGGGCCAACGATGCTGGTGAAATTCACGCACCACGGGCTCCGTCCACAAGGTCCTGAAGTACAGCGGCCGGATCTGAGGCCTTGGTCACGCCGCTTGCAAGCAGCACCCCTTCGGCACCCAACCTCAGGGCTGCATTGACGTCCTCGCCGGTTTTCACGCCAGCGCCGCAGAGCACCATGATGTCGGCGTTGATGTCTTTGACCAGACGGACCGTGTCCTGAACGATGCCTGGGTCTGCGCTGGTGACCGAGACGTCACCGCCAATCAACTCAGGAGGCTCCACGGCGATCATCGCAGGCGCCAACCCTGCCAAGGCCTTCGCTTCCGCCTCATCCGCCGCACAGGCACAGGTCTGGATGCGCCCGTCGAGTTGACCCAACAAACGCTCCACGTGGTCGAGGTCGACTTTGTGTTCGGCATGGTTGATCAGCGTCCCGGATGCTCCACGTTCCATGGCCGTTTCTGGTTCAAGCCAGCCGGTGTAGGAGCCTTGACCAACAGGGTCGAGGTGTTGGGCCCAGAATTCGAGGCGAGGATGCGCTGTCGCCAGTGCGTGCAGGTCGAAGGCTGAGACGGCCAACACGAGCCGAACGCCGTCGCTGTTCACCTTGGCCAGTGCATCGACCAGCGCCGTCGATGCAAGGCCTGAGGCAGACGCGTAGGTTTTGCAGTTCACGACGACCAATGGCTCGCTCATGGGCCGACCAAGCGGTCTCGAGGCTTAGCCGCTTCGCCCTCACACGGAAGCCCGTCGCTCACCTGTGAGGCGTTCGCCGTCCTCGACCACGGCTCCGGGGCCGAGCACCACATCACGCAGGACACATCCCTCTCCGATGACGGCGCCTTGTCCGGCCAAGACATCGTTGAGGATGGTGCCTTTGCCTACGGTGACGCCGTCGAGCAGGGTAGATCGCTCCACAGTAGCGCCCTTCGCTTTCACACCTTGACCAAACATCGAGGCGTGATGACGCACCCCAGACGGCGCCTGAGATTCAGCACACCATGAGCCGTCAATCACTCGTCCGCCGGTGAATCGCCCATGTTCGATGCACGCCTCCACACCGTCGCTCCAGGAAGATGGTGTGCCGGCATCGATGAAGTAACCCTGAAACGGGACGCCGTTGAGGTCACCTCGCCTTGCCAACAACGGAAACACGTCACGTTCCAGTGAATGCCGGCCTTTCGGCATGACGTCGAAGACCTCTTCCTCAAGCAGGTAAGACCCCGCGTTGATGAGGTTCGAAAAGACCTCCGCTGGCTCCGGCTTTTCTTTGAACGCAGTCACGCGCTGATGCTCGTCCAAGCCGACGATGCCAAAGCGTGTCGGGTCCTCGACCTCCCAAAGCGCGAGGGTACCTACGCCACCGTTGAGGGCATGCCGATCAATCAGGTCGTCCATGCGAAGGGAGGTGATGACATCGCCGTTGAAGCAGGCGAAACGCCCGGATACGACGTCCCTGCAGTTGCCGAGAGCCCCTCCAGTCCCGAGCGGTTCGGTTTCCTCGACAATGGTGACGCCTATGCCTTGTTCCCGTGCCGCGAAATGTTCCTTGATTTGTTGAACGCGATAACCTCCTGCCACCACGATTTCATCGACCATGCCGGTTGGCATGCCCCACACGACCTGCTCGAGGAGCGTCCGGTCAAGCATGGGCAACAACGGCTTCGGGACGGTGTCCGTCCAAGGTCGGAGGCGTGACCCGATCCCACCTGCCAAGACCACGGCTTGCACAAAGCCCCGTAGCCGTTCACCTTGAAACGCTTCTCCACCGATTGAATCCTCAGGCGGAGTGTTGAAGGACGGTCCACCTTGACCCCGTGTCGGGAGCATCATGAACATCCACGAATACCAAGGCAAAGCCATGTTCAAACGCTACGGCGTACCGGTGCTGGAGGGCGTCCACTGCACGTCACCGGATGAGGCGCTGGCTGCGTATGACCGCCTCGGTTCGAAGGTGGTCGCCGTGAAGAGTCAAATCCACGCTGGTGGTCGTGGGAAGGGCAATTTGTACGCCCCCGAGACGGGCGACCTCGTCATGGAAGGCGGGGTGAAAATCGCGTTCTCTCGGGAGGAGGTGGGCACGTTCGCCTCAAACATCCTTGGTAACGTGTTGGTCACCATCCAAACCGGGCCCGAGGGCAAGTTGGTTCGAAACCTATACGTCGAATCCGGATGCGCGATTGCTCACGAATACTACCTCGCCCTTCTCGTCGACCGTGAGGCCAAATCTGTGCTCATTATGGCGTCCACAGAAGGTGGGATGGACATCGAAGAAGTCGCTGAAGCAACGCCGGAACTCATCCACAAAATTCACGTTGACCCAAGTGTGGGTTTGCTCGGATTCCAATCGCGCGATCTCGCCGATGCTCTGGGCCTTTCTGGGGCTGGTGCGAAAGCGTTTCGACGTACCCTTGCCTCGTTGTACACCTGTTTCGTTGAGAACGATTGTGCTATGGTTGAGATCAACCCGCTCGTGCGAACCGAAGACGAGGGAATTGTCGCCTTGGACGCCAAGGTCAGTTTCGATGAGAACGCAAGCTTCAGACACGCGGCCTCCTGGGAGGACTTGCGTGATCTCTCTGAAGAAGAAGAAACCGAAATCCGTGCGGCGGAAGCCGGGCTGTCCTACGTCAAGTTGGACGGAAACATCGGTTGCTTGGTCAACGGAGCCGGGCTTGCCATGGCCACCATGGACGTCATCAAACTCAAAGGTGGCGAGCCAGCGAATTTCCTCGATGTTGGGGGCGGCGCCAACGAAGAGCAAGTGAGCACAGCGTTCAGCATCATCCTCGAAGATCCGAACGTCAAGGGCATCCTCGTGAACATCTTTGGCGGCATCATGCGCTGCGACATCATCGCCCGCGGCGTCATCGCCGCGGTCGAAAACCTCGGATTGGAGGTGCCTCTCGTGGTACGCTTGGCGGGGACCAACGTTGACGAAGGCAAGGCCATCCTCTCGGCCTCAACCCTAAACATTCACCCTGCGGACGATTTGGCTGAAGGCGCTGAACGCATCGTCGCCCTCATCGGTGGAGGTGATGCGTGATGGCCATCTGGATTCCCGAAGACGCGAAGGTCATCGTTCAGGGCATCACTGGACGCCAAGGCCGGTTCCATGCGGACAAGATGGTCGAGTACGGGACCTCCATCGTCGGCGGGTGCACGCCAGGCAAAGGTGGTCAAACCGTCGAACTTCAAGGCCGAGACTTCCCTGTTTGGAACTCCGTTCGCGACGCCATCGAAGCCTCCGACGCTGACGCCACGGTCATCTATGTCCCTCCTCCTTTCGCAGGAGAAGCCATCATGGAGGCTGCGGAAGCCTTTGACGCGCTCAAGGGCGAGGGCGTCATCGTGTGCATCACCGAAGGTATTCCCATCCTCGACATGGTGAGGGCTGCGGCTTACGTCGAGCAACGCCCCGGCGTTCGGCTCATTGGGCCAAACTGTCCAGGTATCATCACGCCGGGCGAACAAGGCGGAGCGAAGATTGGCATTATGCCGGGACACATCCACGCCAAAGGACGCATCGGCATTGTGTCAAAGTCAGGGACCCTGACCTACGAGGCGGTGGCCCAAACCATGAGCATTGGAGAAGGGCAATCCACCTGCGTCGGCATCGGTGGAGACCCTGTCAACGGCACTGGATTCATTGATTGCTTGGCCGCGTTTGAAGCCGACCCTCAAACCGAAGCCATCGTGATGATCGGAGAGATTGGCGGGAATGCCGAACAGGAGGCTGCGGCCTTCGCGGCCGAGCACATTTCAAAACCGATTGTCGGGTTTGTTGCAGGGTCCACCGCCCCTCCAGGAAAGCGCATGGGCCACGCTGGCGCCATCATATCAGGCGGGAAAGGCACGGCAGAAGAGAAGTTCGCGGCATTCAGAGCTGCGGGAATCGCCTGCGCCAACGACCCCTCTGAGATCGGTCAGGTGCTGCTCAAGGCGCTCCAGAATGCAGGGCTGAGGGACTGAGATTCCGCTTGGTTCACTCGAGGCCGTATGTGGCCTTGTTTCCCAACAGAGTGGAGGAAGCCTTTAGGAAGCGGGTCGGTGGAGCAGAACTGAGGTTGCACCATGCAGTGCGCAGCGTGTGGAGAATCCATTCCGGATGACTCCATGTTTTGTCCTGAATGTGGCGCACGTCAAGGCGGCGGAGCCACCGGCGTACCTGGACAAGCACCGGCCGCCCAACCCAACATGGGAGGGGCTCCGATGGGAGGCTTCCCCCAGCAGACCATGCCACAAGGCTACCCCCCTCAAGGGCAACAAGGCCTTCCGCCACAGGGCATGCCGCAACAAGGCATGATGCAGCCGGGCTACAGCCACATGCCGCAACAAGGCATACCTCAGCAAGGCCTGCCTCCGCAAGGCTTGCCCCAACAGGGGCTACCGCCGCAAGGCCTCCCTCAGCAAGGCCTCCCTCAGCAAGGGCTCCCACCACAAGGCATGCCACAGCAAGGGTTCCAACCCCAACCGCGAGGTCCAGGCGCTCCAGTCCGCCCACTCAACAGGACGGACATGCCACAAGCGCACGCTGGTCCTTCGTTGGCCAGCGGGGTTGGCAGTTCGGGTGTCCCCCGGGCTGACCCCTTCGTTGCGGGCGGCACGACCATCGCGCACAATCCTGCCGCTTCTCCCACCGATGCCATCGTGAACAACTTGGCTGAACAGGATCGAGCGATGAAAAACGAGCGGCGGAGTCAGTGGCTTTCGATGAACCATTCTCCTGCTGGCGACGTGCTCGCCTCCCTTGGCGCCGACATGGGGGGGTTGCAAGGCCAGGGTGCACCCAACCCTGCGGCAGCGGTATTGGCCAACACCATCGGAGCTCAGGACACAGGTGGTCTCGACGATGCTCTCCTCAAGCGGCTTGCTGAGGTGGCCATCCGAAGGGTCGCTCGGAAGCGTGGTGTTGCGGTCGAAACTCCGAGTTGTGAGACCGAGGGCAAAGAGGTCACCGTGACCGTCACCTACGTGGATGATGGGCGTGTGCTCGATGCTCCTGACGCTCTTTCCGAAGCCTTCCAACACGCCATCGCAACCGAGATTGCCCTCAAAGGGCACGAGATGAACGTCAGCATTGTGCTGCGCCGCCGTCTCGGCGAGCGCGGTGAGATTGACGTCGTCAGTGGCGCTCAAGAAGAGATGTTCGCGTGTGAGGTCTGTGACGGCCTTGTCTCTGAAAACGACAGCACCTGCCCACACTGCGGAGCTGTCTTTGAGGAGGATGATGAAACAGAAGTTGACGCGCCTCCCGTTCGAGGCGGCCCACCTGGACCAAGAGGGGGCGGCCCTCCCGGACCCTCTCGCAGTGGCCCTCCTGGTCCGAAGAAGGGCGGGCCTCCAGGCCCGAGCAAAGGCGGTCCTCCAGGTCCGAAGAAGGGCGGTCCTCCAGGCCCAAGCAAAGGCGGTCCTCCTGGTCCGAAGAAGGGCGGTCCTCCAGGCCCGAGCAAAGGCGGTCCTCCTGGTCCGAAGAAGGGCGGTCCTCCAGGCCCGAGCAAAGACGGTCCTCCCGGTCCGAAGAAGGGCGGCCCCCCCGGTCCGAGCAAAGGCGGTCCTCCCAAAGGCGGCCCGAGCGGTGGGCCTCCCAAGGGTGGTCCTAGCGGAGGCCCTCGCAGAGGCGGTCCGTCTGGCGGACCTCCGAAAAGCCCTCGCCGTGGTCCTCCCGGTCGCTGAACAGAGGCGGAGCCGGTGTTGATCGACCCGACGTGTGATGCGCTGTTGGAGTCGAACTCCCGCTCGTTTTTCCTCACGCTCAAAATCCTGCCAAGGAAGATGCGTCGGTCTGTTGGTTTGCTCTACCTCTTGGCCCGCGTGGCGGACACCATTGCTGACTCAAAGACCGGTGAAGTCAACCTGCTTCTGGATGCTTTGGATGCGTGGGACGCGACCACGGATAAGCGCCAACATGAGGTTCCAGACCTGTCGCATCTTGCCACCCTGCAGACCTTGGACGCAGAGCGCGTGTTGCTCGAACAGGCCGGGCTCGCAGTCGAGGCCTTGTCCGCTACTCCATCTGAAGACCTCCAAATGATGCGCACTTGCCTCAAGATCATCATCGGAGGCCAATCGCTTGACTTACGGCGTTTCGGTCCAGCCAACGACCAAGACGAGATATCCTCGCTTGAAGACGATGAGGCCCTGGACGATTACGCGTATCGGGTGGCTGGAAGCGTAGGTGAATTCTGGACCGCGATGAGCCGACATCATATGTTCCCTTCACGCATGTCACTCCACGATGAGGCGTGGATGCGCGATGGCGTTCGCTTTGGGAAAGCCCTCCAGATGACCAACATCCTGCGCGACATCCCTGAGGATCTACGCTTTGGTCGCTGCTACATTCCGCGCGCACGGTTGGATGCGGTTGGTTTGGCGCCTGAAGACCTGCGGCATGCCTCATCCATGGATGCCTTCCGGCCGGTTTATCACGCGTTGCTCGAC
>PCBQ01000017.1 GCA_002731395.1 Methanobacteriota archaeon | reverse complement strand
GACCTGCTGCCCTCGGACATCATGGGGACCTACATGTACGACCAAAAATCCGGGGATTTCAAACTCCGGGCTGGGCCGCTGTTCTCCAACATCCTCCTTGCTGACGAGATCAACCGTGCGCCACCCAAGACCCAAGCGGCCCTGCTTGAAGCCATGGAAGAAAAGCAGGTGACCATCGAAGGCATCACACACAAGCTGCCAGCGCCTTTCGTGGTGTTGGCCACCCAGAACCCCATCGAGCAGGAAGGAACCTATCCCCTGCCTGAGGCGCAAATGGACCGTTTCCTGATGAAGATGAGCATGGGCTATCCCGACCGCGCCGAAGAAAAAGCGATCCTCGCCCGACGAAAGATGCGCGGGAAGGACGAACACGAGGTGGCTCAGGTCACAGAACCCAAGAAAGTCGTCGCCATGCAGCGTGCGTTGGAAGGTGTTCACGTCGACCCGTCCATCCTCGCCTACATCGTCGAAATCGTGCAGCGCACGCGCGAGGACCACCGTGTGGTCAACGGCGCATCGCCTCGTGCTTCTCAGGCCCTGTTCAAGACCGGTCGAGCCTCTGCTGCCATTGCAGGACGCACCTATGTGGTGCCTGACGACATCAAGAGCGTCGCGATGCAGGTCATCAGCCACAGAATCGTGATGAAACCCGAAGCCAAGATTCGGGGCATCACCGGCGGTCACATCGTTCGCAAGATCTTGAGCGAAGTTCCCGTACCCGTAGTTCAGCCCGTTTGATGCGGATTGAGGCCGGGGTTGATAGGGGAGAGCCGGGGTTTCAAATCTCGGGAGTGGAGGCATGGACCCTTACAAGATGGTCATCGCGGTCGCCAATCAGAAGGGCGGTTGCGCAAAGACGACCACGGCGGTCAACCTCGCTGCAGCCCTTGCTCGGGGGCATCAAAAGATGGGGCTGCCACCAGCCAAAGTCCTGCTCATCGACCTTGACCCGCAGGGGAACTGCGCCACGTCCTTTGGCATCGAAAAGAAACGTGTGAAGAAGACGGCCTACGATCTTCTGACCAACGACCTTGGAGAAGAGCTCCCCCTCATGGAAGAGTACCTCATCGGCCCCGAAGATCTGACGGCTTCCATGCGTAACGCATGGATGCTGCGCAACGAAAAAGGCCGACCCCCAGCGACCCTGACCACAGAGAACCTCTGGCTTCTTCCCAGCGACATTCACCTTTCCGGGGCCGAAATCGAATTGTCCCACAAGATTGGCCGCGAGACCCGACTCAAGGAAGCCCTCGCTCCAATCATCGACAACTTCGACTACATCATCATCGACACGCCGCCCTCCCTCGGCTTGCTGTCCATCAATGCCCTCAGTGCGGCCAATTGGGTCATGGTCCCCGTTCAAGCCGAGTACTACTCGTTGGAAGGGTTCAGCATGCTGATGAATTCGGTCAAGATGATTCAGCGCAGAATCAACCGGAACCTGAAGATCTTCGGCGTGGTCATGACCATGGTGGACGCGCGCTCAAAACTCTCCAGGCACGTGTGCGATCAGGTGGCCTTGAGCATCCCAAACAAATTGTTCAGCACCTCCATTCGGCGCTTGGTCAACGTCGCTGAAGCACCCTGGTCGGGTGCACCTACGGTTCTGCTCAACAAACCGACCTCCTCCGGAGCAGGTGCGGGTTCCCTCGAATACTGGACCTTGGCCCGGGAATTCCATCGACGGGTGCAGGACATGCGACGGGAATTTGGCGTCCGCGACCCCTCCCGTGTGTCCCTTGAGGCACAAGGGCGCCGCTAAACAGAAAGGGTCCCAAAATCCAGTTCCAGCGAAATTCTCCCTCGCGCGGCTTAAGTAGCGCAGAGAGGGCAGGAGCCAACGGGATGCACGATGACAGCGAAGGGAATGACCTCGGTGAGCGTGAGCTACGAAGTACGAAGACAGTTGAACACCTTGCGCTCATTGGGCGGATACAACAGCGTGAATGAGGTCCTGCTGGACCTCATCCGTCACCAGCGCATGGCGCGCATGGACGGAAGCCTCGAACTGCTTAGGGAACGAGCGAAGGCCACGGCCGATGTCGATGTCGACCACCTCGTTGAGCGACTGAACCTCGCTCCGTTCAGGGTGTGAGCGCCATGATGAGTTGGAAGCCACCTCAGGTGGCCTTCGAGACACGGCATCTCGTCAAGGCCCTCTTCGACTCCACCACGGCTGAAGCCGAACTGATGGACGTCGCCGCGCGCGGTGACGTGGAAATCACCGCCTCCCGCAGCGCTTGGAATGGCGTGTTGTGGCTCATTCAAAGCACGGTCAAGGAGGGGGGAAGGCCCCTGTATTCAGGTGAGGAATTGGCCAAGTTGCGGGCTGATTTGCCCGTGCATTGGTCCTGATCAGGCGCCCTTGTTCTGTTCGAGCCATTGATGCCCGTACCATTTCCATTGGTCCATCGTCCATCCTTCCGGCAAACCGTCCTCGGGCACGGGTGGGGCCTCCCGCTCAGACTCACCGTCCGGTGGGGTGGGAGCAGGATCCGCAACATCGGTTGCTGCCTCCCCGTCGGATGCTGTGCCCTCGTCGGTCTGAAGCACAACGTCCTCGACCATCGACTTGACCTCTGGAGACTCTTCTGCTTCAGCCTCAGCTGGTTCAGTGGAAGCCGTGGAGTCATCATCGCTCCACATTGCATCGTCAAGACCCCCAATGGCGGAAAGCCCCGCCTTGCCGGTCAGCGCCTCTTCATTCGCCGTTTCATCAAACTCGAAGGAACTGAATGCCTTTTCTTCTGAGGGTCGCTTGGCGCGCTTTGTCACGGCCCCAAACAGCACCACCACCACCGAGCAGACCACAAAGACGCCCGCTGCGACTATACCGACTTCTGTGACCAACGCCATGTCCAAGCCGCCGCTAGAGGAGCCCCCAGCAAGGCTTTGATTCCAATAGTTGTAGGTCATCCTGTTTCGTTCGGTTTCGTTTAACGAGGACAGGTATTCCTGGTATTCCGTGCTCCTCCAGCCGAGGCACACTTCACGAAGGTCGTCGAAGCTGAGCAAACAGTGGTCCTCGATGTCGATGACCAGAGGGTTGGTGTCGTTGTAATCGGCATTGGCGCCGACGCCATCGCCGTCGAGATCCATGTGCTCATCGGGGTTGGCGTCCATGCCTTCACCCACTTCAGAGGCGTCCGCCCATCCGTCGCCGTCCAAGTCAGGACAGCCGTAGTGGGCTTCACTGACGTAGCGCGTGGTCGCACCAAGTTCTGGGACAAGGGCCCTGAGGGACGTCCCTCCTGCGGTCAGGCAAGCATCGGGGGTCGTACCGTCGGGGTTGTCTCCATACCCGTCTCCGTCGAAATCCTCCCATTGGGTTCGGTCCGTTGGGAAAGCATCCGCTCCTTGCGCGACCAACCAGTTGGCGTCTGGATCTGACCAACCGTCCAGGTCTTGATCCGGGCAACCCCGACGGTCGTTTGACGAGAAGCCGTTCGCGTCAGGACAATCGTCCGGACGGACACCGTTTGCTGCATCGCCAAAGCCGTCACGGTCACGGTCCGACCATTGCGTGGGATCCTCAGGGAAGGCGTCACCATCCGGATCGGCTTGGTTGTCGCCCACACCGTCTCCGTCAGCGTCCTGCCACTGGTCAGGATCATCTGGGAAGGCATCACCGTTTGTGCCGTCGGCTTCATCTCCGTAGCCGTCACCGTCACGGTCCGACCATTGCGTAGGGTCGTTCGGGAAGACGTCACCTCCTGCAATGTCGGTGTTGTCTCCGTAGCCGTCACCGTCGCTGTCCGTTGTTTGACCTGCGTCGTCCGGGAAGGCGTCCGAAGCATCGGCCACGCCGTCACCGTCTGCATCAAGATCCAACAGACGAACGCGCGTGCTGGTTGACGTGATGCTGACCAAATGAACGGTACCATCGCTCTTGCCCACGACGGAGATGACCTTTCCAGTTGCTTGGTGCTCTTGGGTCACGGTCAGGGCGCTGTCCATGTGAACGGAACGGCCGTTTTGATGTCCGACCCATAGACCTCCTTGCCCGTCGAGCGTCAATGACGTGACCGGGGCGGTACCACTCACGGCTTCCTCTGAGGCCCATGTGGTGGTGTTCCAGCGCACGACACGCCCATTGGACAGCCCGGCCCACACCTGATTCCCGTCTTCGATGAGTTGCGTTGGCGCCCCGCCGAGACCCGTCAAATCTTGATCCTGAATTCCTTCATCGGTGTGCACACGCAGTCGTTGATCAAATCCGCCCGTGAGCACCCTGCCGTCCTCAAGAATAAGCAGGGAGCATATGCCAGCACTCATGACGCTGGTTCGAACCCCAGAGGGGCCGCCTGTTTCATGCTCAATGGCTTGACGCAAGCCACCGTTGTGCACCACCCACACATCCCCGTCATCGTCCCAATCCACATCGTCCACGGGGTCAGGAAGTTCGATTTCTTGGGTTACTTGGTCGGTATCGAGGTCGAGAATCAAGGCGCCGTTTGCGTGACCGACCGCCAGCAAGGAGGCCTCAACGTCCAAGCGCGCGGCGTTGACGGTGACATTCAGGTCAACCGCTCGGGTCACTTGGTAGGCCCCTCCGTTCCAGCGAAGAGCCATGAACACCCCCTCGCCGTCAAGGGTGAGCACTTCGTCGCCACCCGAGGAATGCCACAACACCACAGGATCTGGACCCTGGTGAACCTCGCCCCCATCAATGAGGGAGGCCGACCCCGTCATCGCGAACGTCCCGAGGACAAACAGACCGGTGAGCAGGACCGCACGAAGCGCTCGCATGCCCCGAGATGGACCTCATGGCCTTGAATGGCTCGTTTCCTCGCTCAGTCCTCTTCGGATGGCTCGAGGCGCTCAATTGGCGTCAATTCACGAGGGGCCATGGTGGTGACAGGTTGGAGCACGGGCGTCTCCTCAGCGGCAGAAAGCACCGGCATGGCCGTTTTTAGCACAGCGGTAGGCCGAGGTGTCCCAAGCGCGTGCAGCGTCCGAACGGGCTGGAGGATTGGGCGATCGCCGAAGACCTCTCCACCTGCTTTGACGGGGGTGGCAACGGGCGTTGGGAGCACGACGCTGGAAGCGACGTCCTCTTGCTCTCCAAGCATGGCTTCCACATCGGCCTCGGCAAGGTCGTCATCGGCATCCTCGAGGACGGTGTCGATGGTGACCTCGGAGGTCTCCACGGGTGTAGGCAGGGTGTTGTCGTGCTCACTTACTGTCGGCTCGACGATGGGAGGAGGCGCGGAAGAGTCGGTCTCCTTTGCGTCCGTCGCTGGTTCAAGAGGAACGACGTTGGAGGGCAATCCAGCCTCTGGTTCGACCGAGGTGACCGGGGGTTGCACCGGAGCGGCAGGAGCGATGATGGGTGTCTTGACCTGCTTGACGGCCTTGACGACCGGTGCGGGTGCAGAAGGAGCCAAAGCACGAGCCGACGATGTCGGTGCTCGCATGCCTGCAAGGCCCATGCGCGGTTGCTGAGCCTGTGCGGCCTGCGCCATGGGGCCTCGAAGCGTCCGACCGGCAGCTGCCCCAAGGGAGTCGGGACGGGCACCAAGTGCTGCGGCATCGGCGGGGGCCGCGGCTGCTCCACCCTGACCTGAAATCGATGCGAGCCACTGCTGGCGCTTGTCAATCCGTTGATCCTGACTCTGGAGTTGGCGCATCTCTGCTTCGCGCTCGACGAGGGTGGCCTCATCGGTGGCGATTTCACCCTCAATTTGGGAGGTGATGCTCTCTCGCATCCTTTCCTCGGCCATGATCTTGAATTCATCCATCTTCTTGGACAGACCTGAGATGCGGTCTCGGATTTCAGCTCGCTTGAGGCCGAGTTGGGCCTCGATTTCGGCCCGAATGCGTGCTTCCTTCCGTCGCACGTCGATGAGGGCCTTGTTGCGCATGATTTCCTCACGCTTGTCGAGTTGACGCTCGAGCTGCGTGGCGACTTCGTCCATCTTTCGTTCGCGGAAGGCACTGAGACGCTCTTCCATGTCCAACTCGAGTTCGAGCACCGTTTCTTCTTTCAGCAGATCGAGGTCGGTGTCCCAAGCCAAGCGCTCATTGCGCAAGCTGGCGTCCACCTCAGACATGATGGCCTTCCGCGCAGCAGCCTCGCGGCTCTGGAACTCAAGTTCGAGCCGCTCGGTCCATTCCTCGCGCTTCGCAGCGTGCTTGGCCTCCAACTCTTCACGAAGTTGTGCTTCGCGCTCATATCGGAACCGAGCGAGGCGGTTTTGAATCTCGGATTCGCGTGCCTCGCGGTACCGCTCAAAGTCCTCGTTGGTGCTGGCTTCAAGTTCAGCCTCAACCTGTGAATGCAGCGCGTCTTCAACCTCATCGATGGCTTTGCCATAGCTCAAGTCAAACCGCTCTCGGAGGCGGGCTTTCCGATCGGAAAGGCGCTCAGCGAAGCGCTGTTCGAGCTGCTGTTCGACTTCCTGGCGTAATTCATCACGCCGGCGCGCGATGGCCAACTCGACGTCTTCGCGCATGCGCTGCTCAAGGTCCTCCGTGTCCTGGCGAAGTCGAACCTCAAGCTCTTGCTGAATTTCCGAGCCGAGGTCGGCCTCCAGCCGCTGACTGCGTCGAGCATATTCCGCTCGGAGGGCCGCTTCTCGGTGATGGAGCCGCTGGCGAATTTGTTGTTCCAAACGTGTACGGATGCCGTGCCGCAGTTGTTCTTCACGCTCGGAAAGGACCGATTCCTGCTCATCTTTTAGACGCTCGATTTCCAAGGATTCCAATGCTTGGTACCTGGATTCCATCTCTTGGGCAATCTCATCCTCAAGCACCCGAATGCGTCGGTGAAGGCGCTGATTTTGTTCAAGTTGGAGGCGCTGCTTGGCCACATCGAGACGGTGCTCATGCTCTTCCTCGAGCTGCTGACGAAGGTCATGCTCAATGCGCCCCTTTTCCTCTTCCATGCGACGATCGGTTTCCACCTCGTAGCGCTGCCGCAGCACGGCCATTTCTCGTTCAAGACGCATCAGGTGTTCGTCGCGAAGACGGCTCTCCTCACGCGCGATGGCTTCTCGGCCCTCTTCGGCCAATTCCGTTTCCATTGCCTCACGCATCTCACGCTCGACCTGTTGGAGGGTGCGCTCGCGCTCAAGTTCGTACCGCATCACAAGGTTGCCCTGTTGCGCGAGAACCCGCTCACGCAATTCCTGCTGACGAAGACGTCGTTCACGGCGCATCTCCCCCCGAAGACGTTCTTCTTCGTGGTAGCGTGCGCTCACATGACCTTCTTGTTCAGCGCTGGTGCTGTGGGCCTTGGTGAATTGTCCACGCAGGGCTGAAAGGCTGCGACGGTCGATTCCGTCACCGGTTGGCCTCGACTCCGCCATGCAAATCCCATCCCGGCAGCAGTACCGCCGTTGAATCACATCCTCGTCTCTTCATACATAAGGTGACTGCACGAGAAGGCCGCACTGCGCACCGGTTTGGGAGCGTTGAACCGTCACGGGAAGGGTCAGAAGTTCACCACAAATCGCGTGTCGCACGCTGGACAGTCGATTTCACGTCGCCCTGGCCGGCGGCGCATCCGGAGTCGCCGTTCACAAGACGGACAAGCGACCTCCACTTTCGGGACCGCTGGCGTCACCACGAATTCATCCTCGCACGAACCGCAACGGAGTAAAGCAGGCCGCTCATCTACTCCACAGATCAGCACTTTGTGACACGACGGACAAGCGACTTTTTCCTCACGCCAGGCACGCCGGGTGGCAGGGTGATCCACCTTGACCTTGGCTTCACACAGGGTGCAGGCCATTTCGCCAAGCCCAGTAGGAAGCAGACCGTTGCAACGGGGGCACGTCAGTCCAGGTGGTGCGATGGAAGATTCGACTTCCAGCCGCTCGCTCATGCCACGAGGAGAGCCTCCTCCTCTAAGGTCTTCACGACGTGGAACGGAACCGTGAAGCGAAGAGCGTCAGGGAATCACGTGTGTCCCCAATGATGCCTGAAAATGTACCCTTGATCAAGTCCCACCACCCGTCGCTTCCCGCGAGTCGAGCGCCGTTGAGGATGACAATGATGACCGACATTTCGTGGACCAACACGCCAACCCAAAGGTTGTCGTACCAGTTGTTGATGACCGCAAACACAAGGACAACGGTCACACCAATCGAGAAGAGAAGGTTGGCCCAAAGGGTACGGTTGGCTGAGCGTGCAAGCGAAATGAGTGACGTGATGAGCCGCGGGTCGTCTCCAGGAATCAGCACGTCAGCAGCCTCGAGGTTCACCTGCTCGCCGGTGCCAACAGCCACGCCAACATCAGCCTTGGCCAAGGCCCCGGCGTCGTTGAAGCCATCACCAACCATCATGGTCACGTGGGTGCTGCTGCGTTGTTCCACAAAGCGAACTTTGTCTTCTGGGGTCAATTCACCATGCGCTGCGTTGATGGACATGCCCACACGCTCAGCGAACAAGTCAACCGCCGACTGAAGGTCACCGGACAGAATTTCGACGTTGACGCCCCGTGCATAGAGGTCTTTGACCACCTCATCGGACCCCGAACGCCCGTCGTCGTGCACGAAACTGAACAGTGCAATGCACTGGCTGCCTCGGACCAAGACGCTCGCACCATGGCCTTCCCTGCTTGAGACCACCAAAGCCGCAGCCAAATCGCCCTCGAGACTGACGCCCTCAGGGAGACGGTCTGGACGATACAAGCCGACCAATTCACCCTTCACCTGACCTTCCACGCCGGCGTGGACGTCCTTCAGCCCCTGCACCGCAGTTGGCTTGAGGTCCTCGTGTTCCAGCAGGTCACTTACGGCGAGGGCGTATGGATGAGAAGAAGCCGCTTCCAATCCACCTGCCAAGCGAATGGCCGTGTCCCGACGGCGTCCTTTGGCCATCGTGATGGACCCGATTGTGGGGCGGCCGCTGGTCAGGGTCCCGGTTTTGTCAAGGAGGACATGGTCGACCTTCGCGAGACGTTCCATGGCATGCCCTCCACGAACGATGGCGCCGAGGTGAGCGGCTCGCGCAAGGATGGCGGCGTGGGGCATTGGAGCGGCCAGCAGGAGCGCACACGGGCAAGCCACCACCCAAAGCAACAGCATCGTCGTGATGTCATCGGGGTAGAACACGCGCCAGATGATCACCGATCCGAAGAGCACGATAGGGACCCAAATGGTGGTGAACCGCTCCACAAGACCCTGCAGGCGAGGTGGTTCCTCACGGAAGGTGTGGACGGCTTCAATGAGGCCGGAAAGGCGTGTTTCATCTCCCGTCGCGATCACTTCGATCTCCACAGGCCCGCGCTGAAGCACAAGCCCGGCGTTGAGTTCGTCGCCTGCGTCAACGTCCACCGGGACCGACTCTCCCGTCAAAGGAGCCATGTCCAAGCTGCCAGAACCCGACACAATGCGTCCGTCGGCAGGAATGAGTTCTCCTGAACGAATCTGCAATTTGTCACCAGCCCGAACGAGGTCGATGGGGACTTCTTCCCACTCTTCGACCGAGGGAGGTGGGGCCTGCATCGGAGACATGGTGGCCGGAGCCAGGCTGAAGCCCATCGGTTGGATGGTACCGTGGGCATGCGGTTTGTTGGAACGTCGAGCGGTGCGGGGCAAGCGGTCAAGACCGCCCTGCATGGCCTCTCTTGCCCGCACCAGAGCGTCACCTTCCAGGTGCTGCGTGAACGCGACAAGGATGACCACGATGAGGGCCTCTTCCCACATGGTCAGCAAAACGGCGCCGATGACCGCCATGGAGGTGAGGACTTGGAAGCCAATCTGACGGTTGCGCAGACCAGCCGTGGCCTCACGAAACATTTCCGCCCCACCAATGATGACCGCCAGCGTTGCGAGTCCACCAAGCAGAAGTTCAGGCGCGTGGAGCACCTCCATCAGGATGACGATCGGGAAAAGGGCAAACGAGAATGCACCGCCCACCAAACGGCGTTGATCTGGTCGGAGACGATCAGAGTCCGCCAATCCAAGACTCGGAGCCGAGCCAAGCAAGTCGGTCAACGCTTCGTCACGGTCAGATTCGAGGGCATCTGGCGCATCGGGAAGCAATTGCAACAGCACGCGGTCGTCTCGCGTGATTTCAGCGTCAAGCACACCAGGTTGCCGTCGAAGCAGGCGGTCCAATCGTGCTACTGGGATGCCGCTTTTGGTCGCTAATGAAGAGGCAGACACACCCTTCAACTGCTGGTGAGGGACGTTTGGGGCGTGCCCGAGGGAGCGAAGAACGCGAGCCGCCTCAGCCACGGTCCCCACAGAGAGATCGATGTGCACGCGGACTTCCCCCGCGGTCGGAGAAACCTGCGGGGCCCAAACTTGGTCAAGATGCTTCAGGGCGCGGGTGGCCTTGGACGCACAATCTGGACAATCCATGCCCAAGATGGGCCATGTGACCTCGTACTGACCGGTGGCTTCGGTCACGATTTCAGCTTCCAAGACTGAGGCGCCAGCCGCCACTTCCGTCGTCGTTGGCGTCGGTTCAGCGACCGGCTTCGGTACGGGTTCGACGGGGGGTGATGAAGTGGTGACCACGCCATCGACGATGTCGATGAAGACCTCCTCCTCACCGACCATGCTTTTCGGTACGGTCGGTTTCACATCAAACCTCCCACCAAGGTCATCGTGATTCATCAGCATGCGCGAACGCATAAGGAGGAGAACAAACCAATGCCCAGCATGGTGTGGCTGCCAGAAGGATGGGTACCAAAGTTGGTGGCTGTGGACATTGATGGGACCTTGACCGACGCGAACAAATGGCTCCACGTCGGTGCCGTGGAAGCGCTTAGGGCCTTGGAAGCAGCCGATATTCCGGTCATCATCTGCACCGGTAACACGCGACCTATCGCCTATGGCCTCTGGCGTTTCATCGGCCTGAGTGGCCCCTTGGTCTGCGAGAACGGTGGAGTGTTATGGTACCCTGATGGAGAGGTCGTGTTGCGTGCAGACGGACGCGAAGCAGAGGCTGCGTGCCGGTGGGTGGCGGAGCAACTTCCAGGCATCGACGCGAACGGGATTGCCACCAACCGATGGAGGGAATCTGAGTGGTGCCTCAAAACTGACGAGGACATGGAAGCCATTCAGGCCCTGTTGGTTGAATCTCAATGGTCGCATCTTACGGTGCTGCGGACGGGATTTGCCATTCACGTGATGGACCCATGTTTGTCAAAAGGCCAGGGCCTGTCAGCCGTGCTCGAACGCCTTGATGTGTTGCCTGAAGACGTGCTCGCTGTTGGCGATGCGCCGAACGATTTGAGCATGTTCGATCTGGTCGGTTGGTCGGTTGCTGTAGGCGGCGCTTTTCCTGAAGTTGAAGCAGCGGCATCGATGTGTTCACCCGAACCTCACGGGGCCACTTTCCCGCCCTTGGTGGCGGCGATTCTTGCCCAGAAAAAGGCCGAGGGGTGACTTGATAACCGAATGGCACAGCGTTCAGACCACGCGGGGATCGCCCAGCTTGGTCAACGGCGCTGCGTTCAGGTCGCAGTCCTCAACGGTTCGCAGGTTCGAATCCTGCTCCCCGCACTCTTGACCACGCGAAGCCCGTGAGGTCTTGTTTGTGACAACAAAAGAGGTCGTCCTGCAGCATGTCGGGTGAGGGATAATTGGTGACGGAGGCAGGATTCGAACCTGCGAAGCCTTAGCAGAGGATCTTGAGTCCACCCCCTTTGACCGCTCGGGAACTCCGTCGTATGGTTCACCGCCTCATGAGCCTGAATTTCATTCTTCCTCATCAAAGCCCAAATCCTCGAGGTCGACCAAATCTTTCGTTCGGCGCGTGGATGTGACTTGCAAACGGACCATCACAAGACTGGCAACGGCGAGGATGAGGGCGAGAGCGCCGAGGCTGGTCCAGCCCGTTTTGCTGCCGCTTGCCCCTTCAGTGGATGGGCTGACGTCGGCCAAGGGCACGGGGACGTCGCTGATGCTCCCGTTGTCCAGTTGCAGGCGAAGCCCGAGGTCGCCCACCGCCCATGCCTCAATGCTCCATGTGATACGCTGACGTTCGCTCGGTTGAAGCGCAACCTCAGTTTCGGCCAACGTGATGCCATTTTCGTCAATCAAACGAACTGATGTGGTTCCGGCGAGGACCCCCCCGTTGGCCACTTCGAAATCCACGTTGACCACTTCCCCAAGGGTTGGGCGGTAAGGAGCGGCCACAAGAGATGCAAGCGCGGGTTGGTACGCAATCCAACGCATGGTCACGGTGACCGGCTCAGACGGACTCCCTGCGCCAACGGCTGCCCGGCCAGCTGCATCCGTTGCGGTGAACCATACCTGCCACACATCGTCTTCCATCACCTCCAGTTCCGTCGGCCGGAGATCGGCCGTACCAGAATGCACCGCAGAACTGCCAGCCAAGACCTCGAGCGTCAGTGGAGCGGACCCTTCTGAACCGTCCATGACCCGACCTTGGCGCAGCAACCTCCAATGGGCCAAAACGCCGTCCTCCACGGGTCGTTCCACGTCCTGAACGGTCACTTGCAGAGGAACAGCACCAAGGGACGTGCTGTCCACAATCAGGAATTGTACGGCCGTCACCAACAAGCGAGGCTCATGCTCATCGATGCTCACCAAGACACGCGCTGTGAGCTCACCTTCCGACCATCCGACGAGGGTTGCCTCAAGATGGCCAGACGTTCGAACGAAGAGGGAAGAAGACAGCGGGAGGCGTAGAGTTGGTTGACCGTCGTTCGGGACATCCATTGAACCGCTGTCGGTCCGAGCACCATCGGTAACGAACCACTCGAGACGAACGGCATCAGGCAGCCGCACTGCGGTCTGGTTCGATTCAGCATGCACCACCCGGTATTCGACGTTGATGATGTCGTCCCGTTCGGCGAAGACGGTCCCCCCAACGAAGGATCCGTAGGGTGGCGTGGTGTCGCTCGCGGTCACCACCTGAAGGTCCACTGACGCATTCGTCCACCATGTCAAGGCGCTGATACGGCTGAATCCAAGACCAAGATCCTGCCCCTCATCGCTCACGTACAGGGCGGGGACATGGTCTGTATCACCCTGAACAATCGCGAGGTCCCAACGCAAACGGAAGGTGATGTCCAAGCGCCACGCCGCTCCGGTCAGAGGATGCACCGTCACTTCAGGTGCGCCCAAAAAGCATCCCACATCGGGTCTGGTTTCCTCAAATCTGGGGAAGTAAGTGATGCGGCATGCCTCCTCATGCTGTCCAAGCAAGGCCACCTCAATGGCGTCGAGGGTGGTCAAACCGTTGGCGTCTTGGACGATTACGGAGAAGGTGTGCATGTGCCCGGGGTACAAGCGGCCACCATCTGTATCGAGCAACAGGCTCGAGGTCGGTACCGTGGTAGGCCGGCGTGCCTCGAGCCGCAGCTCAGCGGCGAAAGGACCCTCACGTGCACCGCCACCAGGCAGGGCATGACCTGCCACATCGTAGGCTTCAATCACGAACCGGGCACGCCCTAGATCGGCCCCGGTTGGAACGATGTCGTTTGATTGAATCAGCGGTAGATCAAGGGACTGCTCCGTGCGGCCTTCGGCCAAAGGAACCACCATTCTGACCCATTCATTTGGCTCGCTAACGCCATTGTTGTTCTCGTCATCACGTGCTTCCAGCCATGACCAGACGTAGGCAGGGCCGTCCAAGCCCTGATCGTCGCTGAGGCTCAGCACCAGAGCGACGTTTGAATCCGACGGGAGCACGTGCCCGTCGGCAGCTTGACGTCCACCCGGGTCAAGAACATCAAGACCGACAAAGCTCGGAACGACGTCATCGTAAACGAGAACGACCGCAAGGGGCGTGCCTCGCTGCTCGCTGGTGGTCGAGGGAGCGTTTGCGGGACCGAACCGGACGATTCTGGCCTCGACGGTCAACTGCGCTCCACTGGTCAAAATGCCAGAAGGAGGGGTGGTCAGGGTTCCGTTGAACCACCCCTGCCCATCAACAGCAACCAAGACGCTGTCCATCCAACTCCCATTGCGCAGTTCCACGCTGATGGACGCCTCTCCTGCTGCTGGATGTACACCCGGGATGCCCTCAAGCCTCAGTTGCCCACGCACCTGGAGGCTTTGGTTGGCACTGATCTCGAAAGGCCAGAGCGGTTGGGTCCAATCATGCAAGGCTCGACCACGGTCGTCGAACACTTCGAGCGACAGGACTTCGAGGTCGTTTTCGACGTCGTTGCCTTGGACTTCCATGACCTCAACCGCAGGCCCTGTACGCAACCCTTCTGCATCCGTGGCCGCCGTCCACCAGTACAACTGCGGCACGTCGTCAAAGGACCACGACGAGATGAGGGTCCACGACACCTCACATGAGACGGCGGTGCACGACACGATGCTGGTGGCTTGTATGGCGGCCAAGCCTGCCCCAGCAGGTTGTCGAAACCGCGCATTTCCATCATACAAGCGATCCACGATGACCTCGCCGAGCGGCATCGATGGGGACGTTCCGAACGCGAGCGTGATCGATTCAATCGGCGGGACGCTCAGGGATGGGTCACGGACATCGGTGCGCTCATGCTCAGTGACGACCGTGACGCTTGTACCCGGCGTCCATGTTGTGGTGGGAACGCTCAGAAACGCATCGTGGAGTTTTGCTCTCGAGGCGATGTCCAAGGTCACGTCCACAGCGCCCATAGCGGTCACAACCCAAACCTCCAGAGGATGCTCCAAAGCGGAACTGCTGGCCCGTCGTGCATTCAATGCTGCATCAACGACGGCAAGGTCCAGCGCCACGCGGCGTTCGCTTACGGGGCTGAGGGCCGTGAGATCAAGCGGGACCACGTCGGTTGGAGCCCACGCGCGTACAGAGGTGGTGCACCTTTGGCCGTGCAACGATGGCGCGTCGGCGTGCCGTTGGCAGGACGCTGTTCCCATGAGGTGCACGTGCCTGGCGTCGTTGCTGACGTGGGTGGCCGTGCTTGCTCCGGCTGGATGGGACAAGCTGATGTCCGGTGCGTCCAATGCGAGCACCAAGCTGTAAGGCACCGAGGACGTTGAACTCGATGGCCCTCCCTCAATCCACCATTGTAGGCTTACGCTTTGATTCGCACCGACCGTTGGACCGGGAGAACTGCTGTTCCCGGTCCACAGCACCGTGCCGTCGTTGACATCCACCAGAGAAGCCAGGGAACGTGCGGTGCTGAGCACATCGCCGTAGCCCAAAGAGGCCACATCGAAGACCTCGTGCACCTGTGCGTCCAAGCCGACACGGACGCCAGATGCGGCGTGTTGGCATGCCACTTCTCCACGAGCCTCGACGAGACGAGCGGTGGGTGGAAGTTCCATGCTAACGCTGGACTGGAGCCGTGTGCTGGTCCAATCCAAACTAATGGTCTCAACGCCCGATGCATTGCCGAGCGACGTGATGGCCGCACCAGGCGCAACAAGACGAGCACCTTGACCGATTACGTGTACGGTGGCGTGTTGATGGGGGCACGTTGGCCAAGCAGGGAACGGAAGCAATCGTGATTGAGCGGCCACGTTCTGCATTGAGCCGTCTTGACCCACCACAATCCCGCTGGGCAATGCAGCACCTGCATGCGCAACGTCAAGGTGCACGACGCTCCCCAAGGTCAGCCGTTCAAGCATGGGTGAGGCCAAGGAAGAGGTGGTCGACATGTTCACGCGCACGCGCAGTACGGGGACCTGATTGGTCGAGAGGCTGACGTACGTCGGCAAGGCCAGACCAGTCCAGCCTTGAACGACAGTCCCGTTTTGATGAAGAAGATCTACGGTGAGGTTGGTGCCTGGAGGAACACGCGCGTGGCCGTCGAGCAAGCCCCAGAGCGGTTGCCTTGGTGCACTGAACGGGGGCGACGTCCATGTGCCCTCATCCAAGAACAGGTCGACTTCAACCCCTGCATCATCGATGTACCAACCGTCCTTCTCCACCCATGTATCGGAGAAAAACACGTACCTGAAGCGGACGTCTTGACCGGAGAGGTTGCTGACGTCAATGGTCTCCGCATCGAAGGTCTGCGAACGTGTTGGGCAACCTCCTGAATGGATGGATCCGTCATAGATCCCCTCGCCGTAAAATGGCGAATAGGGATTCATGCTCGACAGGGTGTGGTGTGTATGGCTGTGGTATGGTGGGAACCACCAGGTGGCTCCGTCGTCCACCGAAATCTGCACAGCCCCTCCATCCCAGTCCGTTTCTGTGCAGACCCATGACCTAAACGAGAGGCGTGCGCTGCTGTTGTCCGGCAGACTGTAACTTGGAGAAGTCAGGTATGCCAAACTCTCTGCAGCGTAATCTCCGCTCAGCACGATGCCGGCCCCTTGTTGTCCGGAGGGCCACGCGCGCGGTCCAGCGCTCGTCGAGTTGGGCAAGATGCCCACGTCCCATCCTTGGCCACGGTCAAGCGCGATGGACCACCCTCGAGGTACCATCCTGCCTGATTCGAACGAAGCGTTCCACCATGTTGCACCGTTGGCACCGAGCGCTTGCGTCCAGACCCATTCATTCGTGCTGTTGCTTTGGCTGAGGTTTACCCCTTGACCAAGCACCGGCGAGGAGGTNAAATTGTCCAACATGCGCTCAGTCGTGTTCCCGGGGCCACCGAACGTGATGGCCCTCANATCNTCGATGGCGATGCCCTCCCATCCGTCCACGCCCGCGTTNCCATACCCGACGTTGGCGTCCGTGATGACCCTGAAGGCCAACTGGGCAGAAGATGCGTTCGCTGAGGTAAAGACCGCGGGAGGTAGGCTGTATTGGACGTCCACCCATTCACCGGATTCCTGCGTCAACCAGCCTCCTTGCCAAAGGACACCGTTTCCTGGCAGCCCCGGGGCCTGTGACAACAAGGTCCAGGACGTGCCCTGGTCGAGACTCAGCAGGGTGGTCATGCTGTCTTGCCAACCCCCCTCCATGTCCCAGTGTGCGCGGAACGCGAGCTCAGTTGGAGACGAAAGGTTGGACAAATCGGTGTCCAGCACCACCCACCCGTCTGCGTCAGGCGAGTACGCGCCTGAGAGGTTACCGTGGAACCATGCGCCACCGGGGTCTCCCTCGTTGAACACGCTCAAGGCGTCGATGAGCCAACCGGTGCGAAGGGTGGTTTCATTGGTTGAACCGAAGCAAAACCTCAGTTGGTACCACGCTTCAGCGGACCTGAGGTGCCCGTCTAATGGCAATTCATGCATCGTCCACCCTTGGCCCTCATCCCCAACCCACGCCGTGGTGAGGGAGGTTGGGTCAGGAACCATGCCAACCGCAAAATTTCCTGTCACCTGGTCCGGATAGCCGTTTGTTGGTGTCAAGGTTGACCACGAGGGAGACGCCTCGCTACGCCATTCCACCCAGCGCACGTCGTGAGGTCCGAGGTCGGCTGAAGATTGGAAGCGCACCGTCATGTTTCGAACGACACGGGGGCCGTCCACTTGTGGGCTGACGAAACAGCCTGCCATTTGGGCGCCCAACGTTGCGTTTGGCCCGCCCAGAACGAGCGCACGGTGTCCGAGGTTCGCACTCGAAGCCAGCGAGCCATTCAGCGAAGTGGTTGAGAGGTTGACCGTGGACCACACGCGATCGGCACTCCCAACGGCCAACCATCCGTCTGGCGTCAACACAGGGTCCTCAAAATCCTCTACGTCATTGTTTGAAGCAGGTGAAGCAAGGGTCAGGCGTCCGCCTCGCAGCAAGCCTTCCGTTCCGCCATGAAGCCCGCCTGAAAACCCAGTTCTCGAGTCGTAGGCAAATTGCGTCCCGTTTGAGCCGTCATTGCTCCACACCGTTCCGACCGCAAGGCCAGCATCAATCACGGTGTGGTTGTCCGGCACCGTCACCGATGTGACGTTGACTGATGTGATGCCACCGCCGCCGCCCAATGGCGTCACCGTGGCGGTGGGACTGTTCACCTCCCGGACGGGCCCAAGGGCGGCGGATGCCACGGGAAGAAAGAGTGGAAGCAGCAGCACCAGCAGCATCCCAAAGGACGCACGTTGCCGGTGTTGTGAAGCGTCCATGCGATGAACGACACCCTCGGGTGAACTTGAACGCTCGTTCTTTGCGTGCGGTTTTAGGATTGAAGGTTTCAAGTGGTCTCGTCACGAGGGTCATGCGATGAGTGCAGCTGGCCCCCTCGATGAGGCCGCTGCACGAGAGGTCGAAGAACAACTCACGACCACCCACCGGCAGCAGATCAACCGGCGAATTCCCATCCCTCTGCCCCGTCCAGACTTCTGGAATGCGGTGAGCAGGTTGCTTCAATCCATCGATTTGGACCTCCATGAAGCGGTCAGAAAACATGGATTTGACCTTCGCGTCCAAAACCTCCAACGACGGCAAGCGACCATCCGTCGTGTCGCCAGTGAGTTGGCGCGCCGGCGTTTGGTCGCGATGATGCAGCATGCGTCGAGTCAATCCTTGCGTTCACCCTCGCCAGCGAGCCAAACCAATGAACTCCCCTCGTTGGACTGGAGCCGGCACGATCCAGCCGAGCGAGAATTCTACACCGCGATGAAGGAACAAATGGACCGCTTCAAGCGGGCTGTGGATTGGGCGTCAATGCAAAATGGCCTCCCTGCAGAAGCCGCCTCCTCTCGTCCAGCTGCGGCGGGTCTCGCTCCCAGAGGAACAACGCAACTCGATGCGTTCACCGAGGGCGAAGGGCTGACGGGGAGCCCCCCGCCAGCGTTGGCTTTCGAAGATTCCGAACCCTCCGCCCTTCATGACAGCCAGATGGACGAGGAGGAACGGTTGCTGTCGGAGAGGTTGGACGATTGGTCGGAGGAAGACTACCTCTTTGATGGCCCAGAACCCGCATCGAGAGCCACCAAAGAAGGCCGCCACTCTGCGGCCTTGGAACTTGCACCAGCCTCAGCGGGTGAACCCACGCCTGGCGTCGAGCCCGTGCAGGAGACACCCCCTGCCGATGCATCGCTATCACGCGTCCGTATCCTTGCCTCCATGGAGGATCCAATCCTTGGCCCGAGTGGCGAAGAAATCATGCTCTCCTCCGGCGATGTGCACATGCTCACGCCAGATGTTGCAAGCATTCTGATTGCATCAGGGGTCGCGGAAGCCGCAGACTTGTGACCTTGTTGGCACCGACTGCATGGGCCGGGTACCGCTCGACGGCGGTTGCACAGCCACGTGAAATCATGGCAGTGCGGCCAAGCCGCACTCAGTTGACGCTGCGCATCGAAATTTCGATGCTGACCGTGTCGGGAATGTCGATTCGTGCCACGTTCCGCAGCGCAGATTCGTCCTTCCCAGACGTAATGTCCATCTCAAGCAGGCGCTTGTGGACACGCATCTCGAAGTGGTCGTAGGTCTCGCTGCCTTCACCGTCAGGTGCCCGACGCACAGGCACGACAAGGCGACGCGTAGGCAAGGGAATTGGGCCTCGGAGCTTGACGCCGCCAGAGTCGCAGATCAGTTTGATCTGCTGGGCGACCTGATCGATGTCGCGGTGGTTCTCACCGGTCAGTTTGATCACGGTGACCGCAGCCATCGACGACCCTCCTCAGTTCATGCCTTTGGTTGAGGCTCACTTCTTCTCGACCTTGAGGCAGACGCCGGCAGCGACAGTCTTGCCCATGTCACGGATAGCGAAGCGAGAGAGCTCAGGGAAGGTCTCCATGGCTTCAATCGCCATCGGCTTGGTCGGCTGGAAGCGGATGAGGCAGGCGTCACCGGTCTTGAGGAAGGAGGGGTTGGCCTCCTTGCCGGCCTTGTTCGTCTTCTCGAGGAGCTCTTGGAAGCGCACGGCAACCTGAGCGGTGTGAGCGTGGAACACCGGAGTGTATCCAACAGAGACGGCCTTGGGGATGTCCATGAGCTGAATCTGACCGACGAAGGTCTCGTCGTGACGGACGTAGGTGGGTTCGCTCTCGGCGTAGCCGGCCACGTCACCACGGCGGATGTCGGTGGCAGCAAGGCCTCGGACGTTGAATCCAACGTTGTCACCGGGCTCAGCCTTGTCGACCATGGTGTGGTGCATCTCGATGGACTTGACCTCAGCCGACTTCTGGCTTGGGTTGAACACGACGGTCTTGCCGACGTTCAGCACACCGGTCTCGACCTTACCAACGGGCACGGTACCGATGCCGCCGATCTTGTAGACGTCCTGGATGGGCAGGCGGAGAGCCTTGTCCACAGGCTTGTCGGGCATGGCAGCGGCGTCAATGGCCTCAAAGAGGGTCGGGCCGCTGTACCAGGGGCAGTTCGAGGACTTCTCGTACACGTTGTCGCCGTTGAGGCTGGACGCGGGGATGAAGGGGATGCGGTCGAGTTGACCGCCGAAGCCCGCCATCTTGAGGAGGTTGGACACCTCGGTCTTGGTGGCGTTGTACTTCTCTTCGGCCCAGTCGACACCGGAGATGTCCATCTTGTTGACGTGGACGATGATCTCCTTCACGCCGAGCACACGAGCAAGGAACGCGTGTTCCTTGGTCTGCGCGTTGACGCCGTCGTTGGCCGCGCAGAGCAGCACAGCGGTGTCGGCCTGGGAGGCGCCGGTGATCATGTTCTTGACGAAGTCACGGTGACCGGGCGCGTCGATGACGGTCCAGTAGTACTTGGGTGTGAAGAACTCCTTGTGGGCGACGTCGATGGTGATTCCACGCTCGCGCTCTTCCTTGAGTCCGTCCATCACGTAGGCGAGACCGAAACCGGCCTTTCCTTGCTCGGCGGCGAGCTTTTCGTTCTTCTCGATAACGTGTCCTTCGATGTGACCGGAGTCAAGAAGGAGACGACCGACGGTCGTCGACTTTCCGTGATCAACGTGACCGACGAAAACGATGTTACGGTGTGGCTTGCTCTTGTCTTCCCACTGCGATGGCATGGTGATACACTCCTGTGCGAGTCGCCGACTGAACTCCCCTATTTGAACTCCACGCTGCCCCCGAGTGGAGCCTTGCGTTGGAATTTGGGTTCACTTGTACTCCAACACGATGCGGAATTGATTGACTTTGATGTCGTTCCACCGATCGTTGTGAATGCGCATGGTCCACTCGCCATCACCGTGCGTGGTGTCGGTCATGAGGTAAGACGAGAGAGGCAAACTCAGGCAGTAATCGTCGCTGTCGCATTCGCTATCCTCGCGTTGGTCGTCACCGATTTCAGAAGAATTCACCACTTCCTCGTTCTCTTCGTCAAAGACGTAGACCTCCAAGCGATTGTTGTTCTGCTGCTGGCCACCGCCCACGACCCAATCGTCGTCTTGCTGGGGGTAGGTCAACTCAGCGATGGCTTTGCGGATCGTGTTCCCGCTGTCGCGATCATAGACGACAGTGACGTCAAAATCAAGTTGGGCAGGTCCGGAGGAACTGTTTCCCCCCATTTCGAAATCCGTCCAAGTTCCCGCGTAGTTCACATGCACCTTGACCTCATCCGTGCTGGTCAAGCCCTTGCTGCTCTTCACGGTAAGGACGACCTCGTATTCACCTGGCGACACGGACGTCCAGTCCACGGTTTCGCCTTGCAGGTCTGCATCGTTCTCGGCATCCCCATCACCGTCGTCGTCTTCCGACGGCGCGAGGTCCCACGTCCACTCCGTGATGTAATCATCAGACGTGGCGGCCTCAGAATCGCTCGCATCGAGGACCACCGTGGTGGTTGCGGAAATCCGGCGGTCTGAGGTCTCCTTGTCGTCTTCACAGAGCCAAATGAGGATGTAGGAGCTGGCAGACACGTCCTCTCCTAGGCAGTCGAATTCAGAGGATGCGTCCAAGCTGATGGTCGCAGTGGGTGCTTCTGCAGACGCCTCAACCACGTCCACTGTACGGCTTGCTTCTGCGGAACGAACGCCGTCGGAGATGGTCAGCACCACCGTGAAACTCCCCGCGACGCCAAACGTCCAGGCGGCGGTTCGGCCGGTGGCGTCCACGGTCCCGTTGCCGTCGAAGTCCCAGCGGTAACTCAGGGACCCATCGTTGGGCAGCGAGCCGGAGGCATCGAAGGCGACCGTGTCCCCAACGCGGATGTTGTTGGCAGGGGAGAGCGTGAACACGGCATCCAATCCTGTCTCCTCTCCGCCTTCCGTCACGCATCCGGCAAGGCTTGAGACCATCATCAACAGCATGAGGCTCGTCGCGACCGCCCATCGTCCCATGAGAAAAGGTGCCCAACGCGTCCCCAAGAACCCTATGCTCCTTTGCGGCATCAAAACGAGAAGAGGGATGTTTGTCGGCTGCCGCGCATGAGGTCCTGCGCCGTCCAACCAAAGGCTTCTGTGATGCGTCCCAACGCTGCTGCCAAACGTTCTGCGTAGAAACGCCCGTCGTAACCGTCGACACCGCCACCTTCCTGCTCTTCGAGCCATGGCGCGACGTCCATCGGGCGTTGGCTGGCATCTGTGACGATGAAAGAGACCTTCATGCCGGAGGTAAACGGCAAGCCAAGTTCGATGCGTCTTTTGGCTGCACGGACTTGTGCCATGCTGTCCGGTTTAGCATACACTTTGGTAAAATCGACGTCATTCACAGATTTGACAGGCGTCCGAAGGACTCGGCCCTTGCATGATTTTGCTAGAACGAGGCGGTCTGCGTCGATCGTTTGCGCCTTGAGCGCATCCACCTGGTCCAAAGCATAGGCCACCAACGCTTCTCCTTCATCGGCCAAGGCATGCTCCATCACCTTGTGCATGCTTTCGACCAAGAATGCGAATGAATCCGTGCGCTGCGTTTCGTAGCCTCGAATGAGCATGTCCTCGTTCGGCCAGACCACTTGGCCGACGTAGCGCTTTTTGGCGCCGTGCGAAAAGAAGACGGACAGGCCTTTTTCGAACTCCAACACCGCGGCATCTCGGCTGTATTTTTCCGCCAAATCAAGGCCAAACCTCACCATCGCGTCCTTGGCTTGATTCCACTGTAAGACGATCTTTTCCGCCTCTTTATCTCCTGATGATGCATCAAGCCGAGCTTGTGCCGGGACGGCGCCTGGCACGCTTCCTTCGATGGGTGATTTGACGAAAATTGAATCCGTGTCGGAATAGACAACTGGATGGCCCTGAGCCTCCAAATCGGCAATTACGGCCTTGATGTTGTGACGGGCCCATGCGGTGATGGACGAGCCCAAATCACGGTGCGTGAAACGGTAGAACCCCGAGGCAAAGACCCCATAGAATGAATTCATCAGGATCTTTACCGCATACTGCATGGCATCATGGAAGGCTCGCTCCTCTTCGCTGCCTGCGTCGCGCATGCCCGCCTTGTGCAGGTCACGCTGAGCCATCAAGTCCCGTAGGAGGAAAGGCACCAAGCCCGTTCGATGATCGTCGCTCCAAAACCGCACGCCCGTCGGAGCGGTGTGAAGTTCCTCATGTTCCGAGGGTTGCTCAGGGTGAGCTGCATCCACACGCGTGGTGTAGCAGATGTTGTGTCCAATCATGATGCTCGGATACATGCTCTTGAAGTCCAACACGGCGATCCACGGGTGCAAACCCGCTTCCACATCGTGGACGTATCCGCCTGTGATTTGCCCCTCCTTTGGCTCTGCGCTCCCCGTCATGGGCACGGCGATGCCGGTCCGGTCCGCCCGTCGAATGACCAAGGAATCGATCAGTTGGCTTGTGCTTCCGTTGCTGGCGGTCTCGAAAGGCACCTTGGCCACCGCGGCAACGGCCTCCTTTCTGCGCACGATTTGAAGCGCATGCAGGATGTCCAGCGGCAGTGCAGCGTCACGGCGGCAGTACTGAAGCACCACATCGGGCCGTGCCGCCCATTCCTCGTCCATGCGTGAAGCGTCCACGTCCATCTTTTGCCGCTCCGCATCCTCAGGGAACAGCAGCGCGCTGACGAAGGCCAAGGTTTCGCGCTGCGGGCGGAGGGCCATCCTAGCTTGCCACCATGCGTCCATGACACATCGGCCGCCAAGGGTCCACGCACGGGTGCTGGCTCGCTTGGGAACGACCGACTCGCGTTGCCGTCTCAGGTCCGATGCGTCCTGAGGTGTTCGACCCCAGCCAAACAAGGCCAAGCGCCGTGCTGCGTCTTTGCGTCCACCGAGAGATTCCACACGCTCAGCGATGCGTGGCAAATCGAAGTTGTCGATGTTGTAGCCTGTGATGATGTCGGGATCCTGTTCGAGGACGAGCCGCGTCATGCCTTCCAGCAGTGCAACCTCGTCGTCTTGCCAGGTGTGCACGGTGCGTTTTCCAGTCGCTAAGTCCTCCACCACAGCAGCCGCACAGAGGATCCTGTTGTCGGCAATGCTGGTTTCAAGATCGAAAGAGAGCATCCGGAAAGGCACAGAAAATGCCTCGGTAGGATGGAGGTCCTCATACGAACAGTGCAGGGTCAGGTCCACGCCGTACACGCCACCACCGCCGGCGGCGCGTACCGCCGTCTCGGCCGCCTCACCGTCCGAGCGACGCGCCACGATATCCCCAACCACGGCCACGTGCATGCCCAAATCGGCTTCCAGTAGGAGGCGGTTGGTGAACGGGATGTCGGCGGCGAAGAGGGACCATGCCCCTTCCAGCGAGCGGCGTAATTCGGGCACCATGAAGGGTTGATGCACCTCAACGCGCCACACGGGCTTCCAGCCGAGATCGGTCCAGCGAAGTTCAGGGCCGCTGACCTCGCGCACCTGCTCGCGTGCTTTGAGGCGAGACGCTGCCTGGACAAGGGCCTCCGGAAGATCGAGGCCGCTCGACCATCGTCCGATGGGAGCGACCTCGATGTGAGGCCGCAGTCCATGCACCAGCAGACACACGCTTTCACCGCTAGCGGCTCGGCCGAAGAGTTCCACCACCGTGGAGCCCGCAGCCCCTTCGCCGATTGACCTGTAGCGTGAACTGATCACGCCAATCCGGCCTTCCCAACGTTCGGAGGCCATCGTATGGCCCTCGACTGGGGCCTCCTTCAGACCTTCGCATGGGCCATCTTCACGCTTCAAGGGGACGCGCAAAGTCTTGATACCGTGCTCAATCAACCGAGGTTGGAGGATGAGGCGTGAAGGACATTGATTGGGACGAGCTGACCTTTTCCCTGACCCCAACCGATTGGATGTACGTAACTGAGGTCAACGCGGGCGAGCCATGGATGCCCGGCACCCTCACGCCCTACGCTGACTTTTCGATTTCACCTGCCGCGGGTGTGCTCAATTACGGGCAAGGGTTGTTTGAAGGCATGAAGGCCTACCGCACGGAGGCGAATCGCATCGTCTTCTTCCGCCCTGAGGAAAATGCGCGTCGCATGCAGGCCGGTGCCGATCGACTTCGCATGCCGCCTGTACCGGAATCCCTCTTTGTGGACGCCGTCGAACAGGTGGTTCACGCCAACCGAGACTGGGTGCCTCCATGCGGAAAAGGTGCCCTCTACGTGCGACCCATCCTGTTCGGATCGGGTCCAGTTTTGGGCGTTGCACCCGCACCGTCGTTCACCTTCATGATTTACTGCACCCCGGTTGGACCGTACTTCAAGGGAGGCATGAACGCGATTTCGCTGATTATCTCCGACGAACACCACCGCGCTGCTCCCGGAGGCTCGGGTGGCGTGAAGGCCATCGGGAACTACGCGCCGGGCATGATGCCCTCTTACGCGGCCAAAGCCGCCGGGTACGCAGAGGTCATTTACTTGGATGCAGAAACCCACAGCTGCATCGAAGAGGTGGGCGCTGCGAACTTTTTCTGCGTCAAGGACGGCGTGCTCAGCACGCCTTCGCTCACAGGAACAATCCTGCCTGGCATCACGCGTGCCTCCATCATCGAGCTCGCGCGTCATCGCGGGCTCGAGGTCCGCGAGGAGCGGGTCACCGCCGAGGCCGCAATGGCCGCGGACGAGGCCTTCTGCTGCGGCACGGCAGCGGTCATTTCACCCATCGGCTCCATCACCCATGGCGACAAGAGCGTCACCTACGGTGACGGCACACCCGGCTCCATCACCATGGACCTGTACGCGCACCTTACAGGACTGCAAGCAGAACGGGAAGAGGACATGTTCGGATGGCTGCACGAAGTGCCTGACTTGGGCTGAGTCACGCCATCATTGGCTTGCCCAAGGTCAAATCGTTCATGATTTGGGCGAATTCCGTGCGGATGGCGGCGATGTCATCACTGAGTTTCGCAATCGCATCCTCCAACTCTTGACGTCGAGCGGCTTGGCGCTCCTTGCGAGCGCCATGGCGCTCCACAAGCAACTTGTCCAGCGCTCTGCTTTGCCTCTTGAAGTTGGAGCGAGCGTTCTTCATGCGCTCTTGGATTCCGGTCAGGTCACGGGTTTCATCGGTACCGGCCGCGATTGCTGCGGACTCAAAGCTCGCTTGGCGTCGCTTGTCTTCGATGTGCCAATCTGGCGTGGACTTTAGGCCCTGCTTGAGGCCAATCAGAGAGAAAGCCTTGATCCACCACTTCGATGGGTCGAAGTGGTACCAGCGGTGACCGTTTCGGTAGTCGGACTGGAAAGTGTGGTGGAAGTTGTGGTAGCCCTCCCCAAAGGTCAGGAAAGCGAGGATGGGCGAATCCTTGCTGCTGTTGGCATCTCCATACGGTTGTGTCCCCCAAATGTGCGCTGCAGAGTTGATGAGGAAGGTCCCGTGATGGGTGAAGACCGTGCGGGCCAAACCGGCCCACACGAAGCCACCAACGGCACCGGGCACGCCAGCGATCAGACCGCCGATGAGGGCGGGGAGGAACATCCCAACGCCCACGGCGATGACCAGGTAGAAGCGGTGCTGGAAGCGAAGGATAGGGTCCTGCTGGAGGTCCTTAACCTGCGAAAGGTCGTGAACACGTTCTCCGCCTTCGTCGATCATGACCCACAAGATGTGGGACCACCAAAACCCTCGGCTTGCGGAATACGGGTCTTCAGGCGTGTCGGTATGACGGTGGTGAAGGCGATGGTCAGCGCACCAATTGAGTGCACTGTTTTCGAATGCACCCGCTCCGAAAAGGGCGTAAAACAGACGCAGCGGCCATGAGGCTTCGTGGCTGCGGTGACTGAACAAGCGGTGGTAGCCGACCGTGATGCTCAGTCCACAAGCAAAGTACCAGATGACAAACAAAACAGGTTCGACCCAGGTCACGCCATACGCCGTCGCATGCCACCACAAACCGAGAATGGAAGCGATGGGTGTGAGCACGAGGAAGAGTGTGTTGACGACGTTGATTTTGTCGCTCCCGTTGTCTGACATGGTGTTGTGGCACACACCGTAATTCAAAGCCGTTCCCATTCGAGCAGGATCGAGGAAGGGGGTCCTTCACCGCTTGAATGAGCGGCGCCGAGAGGTGTTTCCTCGCGTTTTTCCTTGTTTTCTGGGTCGTTGACCTCCTTGCGTGCGGGTCGTCGCCGGTCTGGTCGCATTCTCGTGTTCCTTCTTGCGCTGTTCACGCCATGTGGTCCCAATGATTTGCATGATTTCCTCTTTCGAAGAGGCCCCCGCATCGGCCTCTGCGCCTGACCGACTCACGATGAGCCGTCCCTCACGGGCGTGAGGGTCGCTCGGGCGAGCGGCGTTCACTTCCCGCTTGATTTTGCGCAGACCAACCGCGCGTGCGGCGGTGTACAAGCCTTCGAGATCGGGTTTCTTGACCGCGGCATCCTTGGACACGCGACGACCTGAACGTCGCGAGCGCCGAACGTCGAAGTACGACGGCCAAAGGGTCAGGCGGTCCGGGTCGTGGTCCATGTGCCCGCCTCATGCTCCTGTTTTTCAGGTCCGTTTGGACCCGGTTCAGGGGCCTCACTCGACGAGCACGCCGTTGATGACCCCGTCCTTACCGGGTCGGGAGGTGATGCGCACGCGACCCTTGTCGGTCTCAATGATGGCGCCCTTCACGAGGATGTTCCGACGAACGTAGTTGGGGTCAGATTCGTTTTCCACGACACTCATGATGGTCCCCATCTTGGTCGTGCCCTTTGCAGGGTCAGCGATGGCCACTCGGTTTTCGGCCATCACGCGAACCATGGTGTTGCCCCCGGCCTTGCGGTAGATCTTGCGCTTGGGTTCACCGACGAGCGCGAATTGCTTCTCGCTCGAGATTTCCGTTTTGCGCTTACCGCGGGCTTGAACACGGCGACCGCCGCTGGTCTTGCGTCGAGAAATGCCGTGCCACTGCGCCATGAAAGGTTCACCTCGCAGGCTGCCGACCGACACGGCGTATATGAAGCCCTCCCTCAGACACAACGTAGTTCCAAACGCGACAAGACGGCTTGGTCCGCGTCCCGCAAGACGGCTTGGACCGCCTGGCCCGACTGCAAGCACCCAACACCGGGTGGGGTCCCGGTGAACACGACGTCACCGTCGGCAAGAGGCGCCCACGTCTGCAAATCGGTCAGCAAGTCCACCAAAGGGATGGACATCGCCCCAACAGGCGACGATTGCCGGACGTCCCCATCAATGCGCAACTCGAGGTGCAGGCCAGACCTGCTCAAAGCCGCGACATCCTTCGACCATGGGACGAGGGGGCCTATGCGTGCCGCCCCCCGGAAGGCTTTGCTACGGGCCCAAGGCAGACCTTCCGGGCGAGCTTCGAGCTGTGCAGCGCGATCGGTCAAGTCCAGACCAACAGCGATGTGAGAGACTTCACCTGCTTCGTCAAGGCGCAGAACAAGCTCCACTTCGTGGTGGAGATCCCCGGGATGCCCACTCACGTCAATGGTGTCCTCCATGGACAAACACCCGTCAGGTTTGGTGAAAAAAATCGGTCGGGTCTGGCGGGGGTTCCCAAGCTCATCCGCATGTGCCGCGTAGGTCCTGATGGCGCACCACATGGTCATGGACAAACCACATGCTGCCGATTCTTGGACCCTCGCATGACAACGGTCATAGCACCCTGCGGGCAGGAGTTGGCATGGTCAAGGATTGGAGCATCCGGAAACGGCGCCCAATTCGACGCAAAGCCATCGCTCCGTTGCTGAAGGATCTTGAAGAAGCGCTGGGCATCGACCTCCAAGTGGATGGAGCCTTCCTCGAAGCCGCAGAATTCGGTCCGTGGAACCTCGTCTTTGTGGACAAGATACCGAAGGCCGTTGATGTTGAGCACCCCGACGGCCATCGCGTGGTGGCTTTGACGCTCCGTGGGCTCATGGACCATACCAATGCAGGCCACTGGGTGGAGGTGGACCACGGAGCCATTCGCTTTTTGATGAACGGAGCAGATTGTATGGCTGCGGGCATTTCAGGGGCAGACGAGGCGATCGAGTCTGGTGATTTGGTATGGATTCGTGATGAAGTGCACCAGCGCCCGCTGGCTTTGGGCTGGGCGCTCGACACCGGGCCGGAAATGGTTGACGCCACCGGCGGCAAGGCCGTCAAGACCATCCACTGGGTTGGCGACGAACTCTGGGACATGGAATAAGCCTCAGCCCCACAGCGCCAAATAGGAACAGCACGTCGCTTCCTCCATGCGCAACGCGTTCTTGGTTGCCCTCATGCTCATGTTCGTTAGCGTGGCCACAGCCGGGGGGACCGGGGGACAAGACGAAGGCCCGAACACCGCGGAAACACCGTTTTCAGCCTACGAAGCCACCTCACCATCCGTGGACGGCGAGACCTGGACGATGAGCCTGACTCTGGATCAGAGCGCGGTGGACAACGGCACCACCATGCAGCTCACCACACAAATCTGCACCAACGATGGCGTCTGTGATCCTCCCGTGACGCAAGAAGCAACGGTGTCCGAAGACGGTGCCGTGTACACGATTTCGGTGACGCCTCCTGAAGATCACACCTACGTCAACTGGCGAGCGAAGGTGTCGTACACCGACGGTGACGACGAGTTCCATCCCTTCGGTGATTGGTACAGGACGTGGTCGAGCTGTTACTACAACGACGGCAGCTGGGGTGGAAGCGCCTCCACCGACGACGGTTGCGTTGAGGAAGAGGAAAGTCCCGGAGCGGGATTCGCGCTGAGCTTGGTCGCCCTGACCGTCGCCGCGGCCATTGGCGGCCGCTCACGCCGAACGTGAGTGATGCTCGACCACCCGCTTTAGGCAACGCCGGACCTCATGGGTCCAATCCACGAGAAGCACCTCGGCGCTCTCACGTGCGGGTGAGAGGACCCCCTCGCGCATACCAGGGAGCTGAAGGTCACTGTCCACAAGCGGCAAGTGTTGCCCGGTCCACGTGAGACGGGACCCTTCTGCCTCCCGTACAAGCTTGACACCATCGGCTTCGTAGGACGCTTTGGAACGGACGCCTTCGAGTACGCTCAGAACAAGGCATGCTGCATCGTGCAGTTCTCCGAGGACTTCTTCTGGAGCCGGCCCATATGCGTCGAGGAAACCCAATTCGGTCGCGTTCTGTTCGATCAGGTGATCAAGACCACGGCCAAGGCCACGTTCTCTCACGCCCTCGGCCCCCGAATCAGTCCCCAGCGGGACGCAAGGGCTTGAGCCACGGCTTGATGGTCCTGTCCACCGTTTGATTTGGGGGCGTGAACGTGGATGGGTTCGCCTCGGCTGGTCGCCTCAGCCAATCGGATGTTGCGGCGAATGGGTGGTTCAACGACCACATCGCCCAAATGCTCGCGGAGCAAGCTGGCTACCTGCTGATTCAGCAAGGTCGGAGCGTGCATCGTCATCAGCACACCATCCACCCCAAGCCCGGGATTCAACCGGCGCCGGACCTGTTCAACCGTGGACAAGAGCATGGCCAAGCCTTCGAGCGCGAAATACTCGGTTTGCACGGGCACCAACACACCGTCTGCAGCACAAAGCGCATTGATGGCCAGCACACCGAGGTTTGGAGGCGTGTCGATGAGCACCAAGTCGTAATGCGGCAGCAGGGGAGCAATGCCTTCCGCCAAGCGTGATTCACGTCCAAGGTCCGACAAAATCGCATCCTCAACGGACACCAGCCGGCGGTCACCGACCACCACGTGAAGGGTGGGAATCCGTGTGGCGTAGCGGCACTCTGCAGCCCGTTCTGGCGTCAAGAGAAGGTCGCGTGTCGTCAGTTCAACCCTTGATTTGTCGATGCCTAAACCTGTGGCGCAGTTGCCTTGGGCATCCAAATCCACCACGAGCACGCGTTGACCCGAGGCGGCCAAGCTCGCGGCGAGGTTGATCACCGTCGTGGTTTTTCCAACACCGCCTTTCTGGTTGGTGACCGCGACCACCCGGGCAAGCCCCTCGGTCGAGGGTTGCATCGGAGGGAGCGCGAGCGGTGCTCTGATTTTGGCCGACCCAACCTCATCGGTCGAGCGTGCTGCAAGCGTCGCATCGGGGAGTTCCTCGAACTCGGCCTCGCCGACGGTCACCTGCCGAGTGCGTTCTCCCATCGGAGCGTCATGCATGCTGCAGAGGCTTTGGAGGTGACGGCCCTGACAGGACTTCGGCCACGGTTCGGGGGCGAAGCGTTTCACGCCGGCCGCTCAACGAGGGAGGTGGCCAGGACCCTCCCGCTGGTTGCGTCCACCGCAACGCTGAGGGTTGAGTCCCATCCCTGGGATTCCCACGTTCGAACATAATCGTAGGTCGTAGCCCCTGCTTCACCGTCAACCAATTCGCTGATCAGGCCCGTCAATCCGTCATCGGGGACCGCAACCAGCACCCCGCGCCGTAGCCCATCGTTGTGGCCGCCGTTGGCGTCAAACAGCCCTTTGCTTCCCACGAATTCCGGGAACCGTCCTTCGGCAAGCAGCATGTCTTCCACCTCGCTCATCGACAACACGGCAGGT